>CAIKMZ010000077.1 GCA_903828665.1 uncultured beta proteobacterium | reverse complement strand
TTGAGCTTTCAGTGTCGCAACGGCGTGCTGGAGATCGTGCTCAAGAAAGACAAAGCAAAGAAGGCACGGCCATGAAGAAATCCGCAGACCTGAGCGCGCGCCTGAAAGTCGCCGAGGCGCTGGGCAAGGACGTCGGTCGCGCACTGGCGCGCATGGACCCGGCCGACATCGTGGCCCTGGGCGCCGAGATCGGCGACATCGTTGAAGTGGTCGGCAAACGGCGCACCGTGTGCAAGCTGATGCCGGCCTACAAGGACGAGCGCGGCGCGGCCCGCGTTCAGCTTGACGGCCTCTCGCGCACCAACGCCGGCGTTGCACTCGACGACGCCGTCACGGTGCAGAAAGTCGCGGCACAGGCGGCGCAGCGCATCGTGCTCTCGCCCACGGCTCCCGGTCTGTCGGACCGCGACCTGCAATACATCGGCAGCCGCCTGGACGGGTTGCCGGTGATCGAGGGTGACCGCATCCGCGGCACGCTGTTTGGCAACCGCTCGCTCGACTTTGTGGTGCGCGAAACCCAACCCAAGGGGCCGGTGCTGATCGCACCTTCGACCCTGCTCAGCGTGGGACCGGCGCAAACCGAGGCGCGCAGCGCCAACCCGGCCGGTCGCTCTACTTTTTCCTACGAAGATATCGGTGGCCTCAAGCGCGAGGTGCAGCGCGTGCGCGAAATCATCGAGCTGCCGCTGCGCTTCCCCGAGGTCTTTGTGCGCCTGGGCATCGACGCCCCCAAAGGTGTGCTGCTGTACGGCCCGCCGGGCTGCGGCAAGACGCTGATCGCGCGCGCCGTGGCACACGAGACCGATGTGCGCTTCTTCTCCATCAGCGGCCCCGAGATCATGCAGAAGTTCTACGGCGAGTCCGAAGGCTTTCTGCGCAAGCTGTTTGACGACGCGACCAAGCAGGCGCCCAGCATCATCTTCATCGACGAAATTGACTCGATCGCACCCAAGCGCGAAGGTCTCGGCGGTGAGCACCAGGTCGAGCGCCGCGTTGTCGCGCAGTTGCTCAGTCTGATGGACGGCCTGAAGGCACGCGGCCAGGTGATCGTCATCGCCGCCACCAACATCCCCAACGCCATCGACCCGGCGCTGCGTCGCCCCGGGCGCTTTGACCGCGAGATCGGCATCCCGATTCCGGACCGGCACGGACGCCTGGCGATTCTGGAAATCTACACGCGCGGCATGCCGGTTGCGAGCGACGTTGACCTGACGCGCCTGGCCGACATCACGCACGGTTTTGTCGGCGCCGATCTGGAAGCCCTGTGCCGCGAAGCCGCCATGATTTGCGTGCGCCGCATCTTTCCCGAAATCGACTTTGCCCAGGCCACGCTGCCCTATGAATCGCTGCAAAAACTAGAGCTGTGCAAGGACGATTTTCTGGCGGCACTGCGCGAGATCGAACCCTCGGCCCTGCGCGAAGTCTTTGTCGAAGTGCCTACCACCAGCTGGGACGATGTCGGCGGTCTGGAAGGCCCGAAGCGATTGCTGCGCGAACTGCTGGAGTGGCCGCTGCAATACAGCGATCTGTTCGAGGCCGCCGGTGTCAAGCCAC
>CAIKMZ010000076.1 GCA_903828665.1 uncultured beta proteobacterium | reverse complement strand
GTGGCAAAACTCAAAGTGAAGTTTGGGTCTTTTGTCTTGATCAATGTGCTTGGACGTTCTCGCAGAGGGCGGAACTCCCTGCAACATTAGTCCCCATACGCCAAAAGTATAGGTCAAGGGAAGTGAACCGGTAATCTGCATGACTGCTTTGACCTCCACGGTCGCCGCAATGAATGGCCGGTGCTCAAGATAGTGGCCGTCGGCTTGGGGCACTTAGTTGCCCGTCACCTGATTTCAAAGAGTGGCCGGTTTGTGTCTCAAGTGAGCGTCCACCCCGCATTCCGGCAAACCATTCCTGGCCCGGACTGCAAGCCGCATTACCAGTCTTCCTTCACCGCCAGTACCGCATCCTTGCCAGCGGCCGCGCGGCCGGCGAGCCAGGCGGTGATGGTGCCTGCGGCAACCACGGCCAGGCACAGCGCGGCCAGCCGGCTCCAGGGCAGCAGCAGGTCCATGGTCCAGTGAAAACTCTGCGGGTTCACCACATCCACCAGCACCAGTGCCACCAGCAGGCCCAGGCCGAGTCCGGTGATGGCGCCCAGCGTGGTCCAGGCCGCGCCTTCGAGCGCGACCACGGTCAGGATCTGGCGTCGTGTTAGGCCCAGGTGCACCAGCAGGCCGAACTCCTTGCGCCGCGCCAGTACCTGCGCGCTGAAGCTCGCGGCCACGCCGAACAGGCCGATGCCGATGGCGATCGCCTGCAGCCAGTAGGTCACGGCAAAGCTGCGGTCGAAGATGCGCATCGAGGTCGCGCGGATCTGGCGCGAGGTGCCGAACTCGAGCAAGGCGCCGCTGCCCGCGCCGAAGCCGTCGGCCAGTGTCCGCAGCGCCTGTTGCACGCGCTCGGTGTCGGCCTGCGCATCGAGCCACAGCGCGAGGTCGTTGGCACGGCGGTCGCCGCTGAGCGCCTCGAAGGCCTGCTTGTCGATGGCGATGGCGCCGCTCTGGTGCGCGTAATCGCGCCAGACGCCGGCAACAAAGAAAACGGGTGAACCGGTCGGCGACGAAGCCAGTGCCTTGAAGGCGGCTCCGAGCGGTGTGAATACCTGGCCGGCGCGCGCACCGTGCAGGTCCAGCACCGCTTCGCTTACGAAGATGCCGATCTGTCCCGGTGGAACCGGCAGCGGCTCGCCCACGAGCGGCAGCTTGCGCGCGGGGTCGCTCAGGTCGCGCGCGATCAGCGCCACCGCCGGGCGTGCCGGGTCCAGCAGCAGCGAGAGCTGGCGCAGCGGCTGCACGCGCTGCACGCCCGCCACATGGGTCGTGGCCTGCACAAAGTCCGGGCTGAAGTAGACGGTGTCGCTGGCGCCGAGGTTGCGCGCGCTGCGCACGTAGACGTCGGCCGGCAGCACCTGATCGAGCCACTGTAGCATGGAGTCGCGAAAGCTCGCCACCATCACGGTCAGCGCAACCGCCAGACTGAGCGAGGCCACGACGCCGCTCACGGCCACGGCCGCGCTCTCGCGCACGCGCCGCGCGCGCTCCACCGCCAGCAGCGGCAGCGCCTGGTGCGAGAGCAGCGGCGCGAGCCGGTCCAGCAGCAGGCCGATCAGCCAGGGCAGGGCGGTGATGCCGCCCACCAGCAGCATGCCGATGGACAGATAGGCGGCCAGCGGGATCTCGTAGACGGCGGGCGCCAGCGCGAGCAGGGCGCTGGACGCGAGCAGGAGCAGACTAAGCCAGTGGCCGCGCCGCGTGACCAGATCGGCGCCCAGGCCCTTCAGGGCCAGGGCCGGCGCCAGACGCTGCGCCTGGCGCGCCGGCCACCAGCCACCGGCCAGCGCCGCTGCGATGCCCAGCAGGCCGTAGCCTGTTGCGGCCCAGGCATCCCACTGCAAGCTCGGCGCCACGCCGGCAAAGTAGCCGCCGCCCAGATCGCCGCCGAGCAGTTGCAGCGCCAGCGCCGCCAGCGCCGTGCCCAGTGCGATGCCGGCTGCGCTGCCGACGAGGCCCAGCGCCAGCGACTCCCACAGCACGAGCCGCAGGCGGTCACGCGCGCTCAGGCCCAGCACGCCGAGCAGCGCAAACTGCTGCGT
Source organism: uncultured beta proteobacterium (assembly GCA_903828665.1). Taxonomy (GTDB): domain Bacteria; phylum Pseudomonadota; class Gammaproteobacteria; order Burkholderiales; family Burkholderiaceae_C; genus Rhodoferax. The sequence goes on along the minus strand of CAIKMZ010000076.1, from coordinate 8,416 downwards.
GCGCTTGGCCACGCTCAGCGACAGCACCGAGAACACCAGGAAGGCGCCCGTGAACAGCGCGACCAGCGCCAGCACGCTGAGGTTGACGCGGTAGGCGCGCGACATGTTGCTGACCTGCGCCAGCGCGTCGCCGGGCTCGGTCAGCGTTACGCCGGCCGGCCAGTCGGCCGCGCTTTGCAGCGCGCGCATGAAGGCCGCGCGATCCACGCCGGCCTGCAGCCGCAGGTCGATGCGCGAGAGCTGCCCTTGTCGGCCCAGCAGGTCCTGCACCGCGCCGATGTCCATCACGGCCAGCGCGGCCCCAGCGGCGCCGACGCTGCCGGCCACGCTGACGGTCTTGATCTGCTGGGCGCTTTGCAATTGCACGCGCGCGCTGCCCAGGCGCTGGCGCGCTGCCGTGTTCAGGAAAACCGAGTCGGGTGCGAACAGCGCCATGCGGTCGGCACCGCGCACGGGCTGCGGCATCAGCGCCGGTGCCACGCTGGCCACCAGCAGGGCATCGACACCGATCAGACGCAGGCTCACGCGCTCGCCCTGATCGGTCAATGCGTTGGTTGTGACCTCGAGCACCGGCGAGGCCAGGGCGACTTGCGCGTTGCCGGCAACGCGCGCATACAGCGCCTCGTCGAACGTGCCCTGCACGGCGCGCAGTTCCAGGTCCGGTTGGCCGCCGACCGAGCGCACGGCCTTGGAGAATTCGTCGAGCGCCGAGGCGTTGATCAGATGCACGGAGAACGCCAGCGCCACGCCCAGCATCACGGCCAGCGCCGCCGCCGCGTTGCGCCAGGGGTGGTGCCGCAGCTCTTGCCAGGAAAAAGTCTTGAGCAGGTCGATCATGGATGTGGTGTTGCCGCAGCAGTGTATTCGCCCTTGCGAAATCGCAAGCCGCGCCCGGCCGCGCTGCGCACAATCGGATTCAGAGTCATACAAAGAGGAATGCAGATGAAGTTGCCGGTTCAGGTTCTGTTTCACGGGATGGCGCATTCGGACGCGCTCGCCGACAGCGCGAGGGCGCATGCGTACAAGCTCGAATCGTTCGCGACCGACCTCATGGCCTGCCGTGTCAGTTTCGACCTCGCGCAAAAGCACCAGCAGCAGGGGCGCCTGGTGGGCGTGCGCATCGACCTGACGCTGCCCGGACATGAGCTGGTCGTGAACCGGGTCGAGAACGAGGACGCCCATGTCGCCCTGCGCGATGCCTTCGACAACATGAAGCGACAGATCGAGGAGGTCGTGCGCAAGCGCCGCGGCCAGGTCAAGCAGCATGCGGCCGCGCCCGAAGCACCGCCGCCCGACGAGACCGCGCCGGCCTGAGCCATGCGCGCCATGTCTCCTGGCAACAGTGGAGAAGAGCCATGAATGAACGATTGAACACCGGCGAGATTTGCACGCGCAGCGTCACCATCGCCTTCCGTACGACACCGCTCAATGGCGCAGCGCGGCTGATGCGCGAGAACCATGTCGGCTGCCTGGTCGTGGTCGACGAGGTCGATGGCCAGCGCATCGTGGTCGGCGTGCTGACGGATCGCGACATCGTCACCGCCGTGCTGGCGTCGGACCTCAATCCGGCCATGCTGCAGGTTGGCGAGGTGATGAGCACCGACCTGGTCACGGCGCGCGAAGACGACTCGCTGATCGATCTTCTGCGCACCATGCGCCGCAAGGGTGTGCGCCGCATCCCGGTGGTCGGCAGCCAGGGCGAACTGCAGGGCATCGCGACGATCGACGACGTGCTCGACGTCCTGTCCGAAGAACTCGGCCTGCTGGTCAGCGCCATCGCAAGCGAAGGCCGGCGCGAACAGCAACAGCGCAGCTAGCGCCTGGCGACCCGTGTCGGCGCGTGTCGTGCCGTCGCGGACTTGCCATCCCGCCTCCCGGCTTGTCATCCCGGACCTGATCCGGGATCCGTGCCCCCAAGTGTCCCGGATTGCGTGGCACGCCTGCAATGGCGATTAAGATGTGCGCACTTGTGCTGCTGGAATTTCCCGTGCCAATTGCTCACACCCGTCGCGATGAATGATGGCTTCGCCAGGCACCTGCTGCGTCGGCCGGAGGGCATGACGTGAGCTGGGCCGAGCCACGGCTTGGCGCATCCGGCCAGCCGCGTTTTTCCAGCGCCGCCGTGCTGACGACTGCTGCCCTGCACCTGGCACTACTCTGGCTGGCGCTGCAGTCGGTCCCCGTGCTGCAGACGGCGCGTTCGGTCGTGCAGTACCTGGCGCCGATCACCCTGTTGCGCGAGAAGCCGGCAACGCCGATCACGCCGCCGCCCGCGCCGCGCCCGAAGCTCGTGACCGCAGCGCGACCGCTGCCGCCAGTCACGAAACCGAAAGCGATCGAGGCCGCACCCGAGAAGCCGGTTGAGATCAAGCCGGCACCCGTCGTACCCGCACCGCCGGTTCCCGTGCCGCGCGAGCTGGTGCGCAGCGAGCCGCCGACTCCGGTTGCGCCGCCCGTGCTCCCCAAGCCCGAGCCGGTGGCGCCGATGCCGGTCGTGCCGGAACCGGCGCCGATGCCCGTGCCCGTATCGGTCCCTGTTGCCGAACCGGCACCGGCCCCGACCCCTGCACCGACCCCCACGCCGATGCCGGCGCCAGCGCCCCAATCGACACCGATACCCGCGGCAACGCCCGCACCGGTCCCGGTGCCCGCGGCGGCAGCGGCAGCAGCGCCTGCACCGACCCCGGCAGCAGCACCCGCGCCTGCTGCGATGCCGGCCGCGGCCCCGGCCCCGGTGCGACCGGCGGCCATCACTCCGGTCGAGGCGGCGCCCAGTTCCGCTTCATCCGCGCCGGGTGCGCCCGCCCGGGCGGCGCCCGCCGGTGCGGCGCCCGGCAGTGCGCCGTTGAATCTCTATCCCTACATGATGAAGAACGCACCGCGCCAGCGCAGCCTGTCCGAGATGGCCAACGAACAGCTCAATGGCGGCAGGGCGCGCGACAAATTGGCCGAGGGTGTCGCCGAGGCCGAGGTGCCTGATTGCGTCAGCCCTAATGCAGGTGGCAGCCTGCTTTCGATCATCACCATTCCGATTGCAGCAGCGCGCGGCAAATGCAAATGAACACCCCCAGCGCACCGAACCGAATCCTTCAGGAAAGCACCATGACCCAAACGCTCCAACTCTCGCGCCGTGTTTCACGCGCCCTGGCCTTCGCAGTGCTGTTGCCCGGTCTGCTCGCGACCGGCCTGGCGCAGGCGCAGACCGGCGCTGCGGCCATCGTCACGCCGGTGGCAGCGGCCGCGCTCAACCCGTACGGCCTGCGCTCGGTCTGGCTGCAGGGCGACTGGGTGGCGCGCGGCACGCTCGCGATCCTGGCGCTGATGTCGCTCTTGAGCTGGTACTTCATCATTGCCAAGTGGCTGGCGCAGCGCCAGCTCGACGCGCAGGTGCGCGCGGCCCGGCACGCCTTCGCCGGCGCCGGATCCCTGCAGCGGCGCGGCGAGGCGCTGGCACCGCGCAGCCCGCTGCGCGCCATGGTGGAGTCGGCACTGCAGGCGGCGCGCCGGCACACCGGCCTGGCGCGGCAGGTCGATCTCGGCGCCTGGCTCGGCCAGGACATCGTGCAGTCAGTATCGAGCCTGCAGATGCGCAGCCAGGAGGGACTCTCGGTGCTGGCCACGGTGGGTTCGACCGCGCCCTTCGTCGGCCTGTTCGGCACCGTCTGGGGCATTTACAACGCGCTGGTGACGATCGGTGTTTCGGGCCAGGCTTCCATCGACAAGGTGGCGGGACCGGTCGGCGAGGCGCTGATCATGACGGCGCTCGGTCTGGCCGTCGCCGTGCCGGCGGTGCTCGGCTACAACTGGCTGGTGCGGCGCAACCGGGTGCTGCTGCACGCGGTCAAGGGCTTTGGCTCGGAGCTGCACACGCAGCTGCTCGAAGAAATGGACCGGGCGCAAGCGGCCGGCGTGCGGAGCGCCTGAGCATGGCCATTGCCTACCCGGAAGCGCCGGACGACGACGCCGATCTATCGGAGATCAACACCACGCCGCTGGTCGACGTGATGCTGGTGCTGCTGATCATCTTCCTGATCACGATCCCGGTCATCAACACCTCGGTCGCCGTGCGCCTGCCGCGCCAGGCCAGCACGCTGCAGCAGATCCAGCCCGAGACGGTCGTGCTGTCGGTCGACGCCGCCGGTGCCATCTACTGGTTCGACGCGCGTCTGTCCGGCGCGCAAAGCCTGGGCGAAAAGCTCAAGGCCATCGCGGCCCAAACCCCGCAGCCCGAGGTCCATATCCGCGGCGATGCGCGCGCCGATTTCGAGGCCGTCGCGCGCGTGCTGGCGGCGGCGCAGCAGGCCGGCATCGCGCGCATCGGCTTTGTCACGGAAGAGCCTGATCATGGCCATTGATTTCGATCAGGCACTCGATGCGCCCGAGCCCGAGCTCAGCGCCGGCATGAACATCACGCCGCTGATCGACGTGCTGCTGGTGCTGCTGGTGATGCTGATCATCACGATCCCGATCCGCCTGCAATCCGTCAACATGGAACTGCCCAGCGCCGTGCCGCCGGTGATCGCGGTCGAGCCGCCGGTGGTGCGCATCGAGGTCACGGCGCAGAACAGCTTGCTGTGGGACGGCGAGCCGCTGGCGGACCGTGCCATGCTCGAGCAGCGCCTGCTGGCCGCCGCGCAGCTTGCCGCGCAGCCCGAGATCCACATCCGCTCGCATCCGCAGGCCAGGTACGACACGGTGGCCGCCGTGCTGAGCGCTTCGCAGCGCGCAGGCCTGCAGAAGATCGGCGTGGTCGGCCTGGAAGCCTACCTGCCCTGAACCGCGTTTGATTTTTCTCAAACATTTGTTTGCCGGCTCTTGAGAGTCGGGCCGGGCCGTCTCATATTTGATTCATGGTCCTGCGCTCATGGGGATCGCGGGAGCCAGGTAATCGACAAAGGAGCAAGCAAATGAACGCACTGATCAGCCGTGGCAATCTTTTCGACGACTTCTTCCGCGATGTCGCTCCCGGCTTTTATGTCAAACCGCTGCACGGGGATCCCTTGCCGAGTCCGGCCCAGATCAAGGTCGATGTCAAGGAGACCGAGGCGGCGTACAGTGTGCAGGCCGAAGTGCCGGGCGCGAGCAGGGAGGAGATCCAGGTTTCGCTCGATGGCAACGTCGTCACCCTGCGCGCCGAGATCAAGCAGGAGGACAGCACGGCCAAGGACGAAAAGGTGTTGCGCAGCGAACGCTATTTCGGCGCCGTATCGCGCAGCTTCCAGATGCCGATGGACATCGACGCGGCGCAGGCCAAGGCCAAGTACGACAACGGCGTGCTGACCCTGACGCTGCCGAAGAAGCGCGCAGCCGGCGGCGTGCAGCGGCTTGTGATTGACTAGCCGGTTCTAACCGGCGACGCAGCCCGAGCTGCTCAGGTGCAGCACGCGGTCGGCGCGCCTGGCGGCGGCTTGCGAATGCGTCACCAGCACGAGCGAGGCGTCGTGCTCGCGGCTCTGAGCGATCAGCGCGTCCATCACGCGCGCTGCGGTGCTCGGGTCGAGGTTGCCGGTCGGCTCGTCGGCCAGCAGCAGTGAGGGGCGGTGCACCAGCGCGCGCGCGATTGCCACGCGTTGCAACTGTCCGCCGCTGAGTTGTTGCGGCAAGCGCGCGCCCAGGCCGGCCAGGCCCACCGCTTCGAGCATGGCCTGCACGCGCTCTTCGTCGTGCTGGCCCAGCAGCAGCAGCGGCAGCGCCACGTTCTGAGTCACATCGAGGTGCGGCAGAACGTGAAAGGCCTGGAACACGAAGCCGGTCTTCTCGCGGCGCAAGCGCGCCTTCTGCTCGTCGTTCAACTGGCCGAGGTCCTGCCCGTCGAGGATCACGCTGCCGCTGTCCCAGCTGTCGAGCCCGGCCATGCAGTTGAGCAGCGTCGATTTGCCGACACCCGATTCGCCGACGATGGCGACGAACTCGCCGTCAGCGACGGTCAGCGACACGTTGGCAAACACCGGAACCTCGCCGTAGCGCTTGGCCAGGTCGGTGATGACCAGGCTCATGCGCGACCCGTGACAAAGGTTCGGACAAGCGCCAGCACCTGCTGCAGCGCATCGGGCGCGTCGCAGGCCACGGTCTGTCGCGCCGGCATCGAGCGCAGCCAGGTCAGCTGGCGCTTGGCGAGCTGGCGCGTGGCGAAGATGCCTTTGTCGCGCAGTTCAGCCATCGGCCACAGTCCGTCCAGCGCCTCCCAGGTCTGGCGGTAGCCGACGCAGCGCATCGAGGGCAGGTCGGCGTGCAGGTCGCCGCGCGCGCGCAGCGCCTTGACCTCGTCGACCAGACCGGCCGCCAGCATCGCGTCAAAGCGCTCGGCGATGCGCTGGTGCAGCCAGGCCCGATCCATCGGTTCAAGTGAAATCAGCAGCGGCCCGGCGCTGCTCCCCGCACGGACCCCGGCCGCGTGCTTGTGGAAGCTTGAGAACGGCTGCCCGCTGGCGCGGAACACCTCGAGCGCACGTTGGATGCGCTGCGAGTCGGCCGGGTGCAGGCGCTGCGCCGTCACGGGATCAACCCGCGCCAGTTCGGCGTGCAACGCGGCCCAGCCCTTGGCGCGTGCCTGTGCCTCGATCGCGGCGCGCAGGACCGGGTCGGCCTTCGGCATGGCGTCGATGCCGACTGTCAGCGCCTTGAAGTACAGCATGGTGCCGCCCACCAGCAGCGGCAGCCGGCCGCGCGCGTGGATGTCGGCGATCAGCCCTTGCGCGTCGCGCACGAAATCGGCCGCGCTGTAGGCCTGCAGCGGGTCGCGGATGTCGATCAGGTGGTGCGGCACGGCGGCGCGTTCACTGGCGCTGGGCTTGGCCGTCCCGATGTCCATGCCGCGGTAGACCAGCGCCGAATCGACGCTGATGATCTCGACGTCGTGTTCGCGCGCAATCGCCAGCGCCGCGGCGGTCTTGCCCGAAGCGGTCGGACCCGCGAGCGCAATGTATTTCAAAAGAGCGTCAGTGGCCAACGGCGTCACCATGTCTTTGCACCAGAGTCCAGGCGGTCAGGCTGATCAGCGCGCTCCAGAACCAGATGCCGTAGACCAGCGGGAGCACGCTGCCGTCCATGTGGCCGCCGAGCCAGCCGCCCATGACGAAGGCGGCCATCATCATCAGAAAGCCGTTGAGGGCCGAGGCGGCGCCGGCGGCCTGCGGGAAGGGCGCGACGGCGCCGCTCTGGCCGCAGGGCTGGTGGATGCCGTGGCCGAGCATGAAGACGATCTGCGGCAGCATGATGGCCCAGGGCGAGCGCAGTCCGCTCAGTGCCAGCAGGCCCATCACGCTGCCGCCGGTCAGCGTCAGCACGCCGGCGACGGCCACCGTGCGCCGCACGCCCAATCGTGCGATCAGCCAGCGGCAGGCGAAGGTGCCCGCGATGTAGGCCAAGGAGTTGGAGAACATGAGCATGCCGTACGCCGTCTTGCTCAGCCCCAGCACCTGGATGAAGACGAAGGAGCTCGATGCCAGAAAGGTGAACAGGCCGGCATAGGAAGCGCTCGACAGGGCGGAGAAGGCCCAGAAAGTCGGATGGCGCAGGATCATCAGCCAGGTTCGCACCAGTGTGGCCGGCTGCAGCGCGCGTGGATTCTTCTGTTGCACGGTTTCCTCGAAGCGCAGCGCGATCAGGCTCAGGCAGATGGCGCCGAAGATGGCCAGCGTCAGCAGGGCGATGCGCCAGCCAAACAGGTCCGACAGCGCGCCGCCCAGCGGCGGGCTCAGGCAGGCGATCACGCCCAGGCCGCTCAGACCCTTGGACATGGCGCGCGCACCCTGCGCCGGTGTGTACAGGTCGCGCACGATGGCGCGTGCGCACATCACGCCTGCGCCCATGGCCGCGCCCTGCACGATGCGCCAGATGATCAGCAGGCCCATGCTCGGCGCCAGCGTGCTGCCGATCGACGCCAGCACGTAGGCCGTCATGCCCAGCAGCAGGATCGGGCGCCGGCCGAAGCGGTCCGACAGCGGTCCCCAGATCAGCTGCGACAGGCCGAAGGCCAGCAGCAGGGCGCTGAGCGTCAGTTGCGCGTGCGCCATCGGCGCGCCAAAGCCTGCGGTCAGGGCCGGCAGGGCCGGCAGGTACAAATCGGTCGTGATCGGTTGCAGGCCCAGCAGCAGCGACAGGACCAGGACGGTCAGTCCGGGCGACATGGCAGTGCGGGCTTGATTCGGCATCCCTGCGAGGTTATCAGATCAAATCCTGTGGCCCGTCCCGGGTCAGACCGACGCGGGAGTTTGACAAGCCGCAAGGCAGTGCCAGTTTGGTGGCGTCCGGGCCTGATTGCGGGTTGCGATCTAAGTATTTTCCAAATCAGGTATGAGCCTGAGCGAGGGTGACTTGAGGGGATGACTCAGGCTGCGGGTTTGGATCGTCGGTTGAACAAGTCGAACAGTTTAAGCCTGGCCACATTCAAGGCGTTGGCGGCATCCAGGTCGCT
>CAIKMZ010000075.1 GCA_903828665.1 uncultured beta proteobacterium | reverse complement strand
TGTCAGCGACTATGCATCAGGGCCATCGGGCGAGTCTGGGCAACCAGGCAGACCACGAAATCAAGGCCGGATATAAGTAAGCAGCCGATTCTTTTATAGAACAACACAAATTCTTCTTGCTATCCGGGAGGCATCCATATAAGCCCGCAATGACGATCAGTCGTTCCGCAATTTGCGCAGCAGATTGACCCGCATCGGGCGCTCGAAGTACGCGCCGTCCGCGGTCATGTGCGGCTCGAAGCGCGCGCGCACGGCCGCCAGCGTGGCGGTGTCGAGCTGGTGATTGAGGTAGGTGACGGCGATCAGGCGCTGCTCGAATTCGGCGAAGTCGCGGTAGCGCACCGGCATCGCGAAAAACACCTCGGCCACCTGTTCCCAACCGCCGGCGGCGACCGCCTGGTGCACGGCGCGCAGGGCGGCGGCGCGCACCTGCTCCTCGTCGTGGAACAGGCGCATGATCTCGTTGTGCGTGCCGGCAAAGACCGGCTCCGAGACATAGAGCAAACCCTCCGGTCGCAGCACGCGGTGCACCTCGCCCAGGGCCTGATCGAGCAGGTCGAGCGGTACATGGTGCAGCGACTTGAGCATCAGCGCCAGGTCGAAGCGGCCATCGGGAAACGGGATCGTCTGCGCGCCGGCTTGCAGGAAGTTCAGGCGCGCCTGCGGCTGCAGCAGGTTCTTGGCGTGCTGTCGTTCATCGACTTCGAGCGCGCTGACTTCGCAGGCGGCAAAGAGGCGCAGCAGCTTGCGTGAGAGTTGTGCCGCGCCGCAGCCCAGCTCGATGATGCGCGGGCATTGATCGATATCGACCAGCGATTGCAGCAGATCGAGTTCGTCGGAGATCAATAGCGGGTTCATGACGACAGGTCAAAATGGAGGCCTCATCGTAACCCACGACCTGTTGCCGCCCATGATGAACCAAGACACCCGAACCCTGGATCCCGCCACGCTGGCCCATCTGCAAAGCTGGGTCGGGAAAGCGGAAACGCTCGACGACGACATCACGGCCGCGACGGTGCGCGCGCTGTCGGCGACGCTGGACCGCGATGATCCGGCCCCGGTGCGCGGCGTGACCGCGCTGCCGCCGCTGTGGCACTGGCTTTACTTCCTGCCCAAGCAACGCCAGAGCGAACTTGGGCCCGACGGCCACCCCCGGCGCGGCGGCTTCCTGCCGCCGGTGCCGCTGCCGCGGCGCATGTGGGCTGGCGGACACCTGCGCTGGCTGCCCGAGAATCCGCTGCGCGTCGGTGATGCGGTGCAGCGCAGGTCAAGCATCGCATCGGTCACGCACAAGGCCGGGCGTACGGGCGACCTGCTGTTTGTGCTGGTAAAACACGAGGTGCATAACAGCAAGGGTCTGGCCGTGACCGAGGAACACGACATCGTGTACCGTGCCGCGGCGCAAGCCGGTGACCCCGTGCCGGCGCCCACGGCGGCCGAGCAGGGCTCGCTCTGGCAGCGCGAGATCGTTCCCGACGACGTGCTGCTGTTTCGATATTCGGCGCTGACCTTCAACGGCCACCGCATCCATTACGACCGCCGCTACGTGACCGCAGTCGAGGGCTATCCGGGCCTGGTCGTGCACGGGCCGCTGATCGCCACGTTGCTGGTCGATCTGGTGCGCCGCTATCTGCCAGAGGCCTTCATCAAAGGCTTTCATTTCAAAGCGGTTCGACCGACCTTCGACCTGCACCCGTTCCGGCTCAATGCCAAGCCCTCGGCGGACGGCACAACCGTGCAGTTGTGGGCGCAGGACCACGAGGGCTGGCTGACGATGCAGGGCACGGCCGAGCTCGCCTGACCGCACACACCGACAACCGGCAACATCCATCATGATCAAGAGCGACCCCGACCAGTACCAGGAAATCCGTGACGCCGTGCGCGCCCTGTGCGCGCAGTTCCCCGACGAATACCACCGCAAGATCGACGAGCAGCGCGGCTATCCCGAGGCGTTCGTCGATGCGTTGACCAAGGCCGGCTGGCTGGCGGCGTTGATCCCGCACGAGTACGGCGGCTCGGGCCTTGGCCTGACCGAGGCCTCGGTCATCATGGAAGAGATCAACCGCAGCGGCGGCAACTCGGGCGCCTGCCACGGCCAGATGTACAACATGGGAACGCTGCTGCGCCACGGCTCGCACGCGCAGAAGGCGCATTACCTGCCGAAGATCGCGAGCGGAGAATGGCGTCTGCAGTCGATGGGTGTGACCGAGCCCGGCACCGGCACCGACACCACGAAGATCAAGACGACCGCCGTCAAGCGCGGCGACCGCTATGTGGTCAACGGGCAGAAGGTCTGGATCTCGCGCGTGCAGCACAGCGACTGGATGATCCTGCTGGCGCGCACCACGGCGCTCGCCGAGGTCACGAAGAAGTCCGAAGGCATGTCGATCTTCATGGTCGATCTGCGCCAGGCAGAGAAAAGCGGCATGACGGTGCGCCCGATTCCGAACATGGTGAACCACGAGACCAACGAGCTGTTCTTCGAGAACCTCGAAATCCCCGAAGAAAACCTGATCGGCCAGGAGGGCAAGGGCTTCAAGTACATCCTGGACGGCCTGAACGCCGAGCGCACGCTGATCGCCGCCGAGTGCATCGGCGACGGCTACTGGTTCCTGGACCGCGTCACCAAGTACGTCAACGAGCGCATCGTGTTCGGGCGACCCATCGGGCAGAACCAGGGTGTGCAGTTCCCGATCGCCGACGCCTACATCGAAGTCGAGGCTGCCAACCTGATGCGCTACAAGGCCTGCGAACTGTTCGACGCCGGCCAGCCCTGCGGCGCCCAGGCCAACATGGCCAAGTATCTCGCGGCCAAAGCCAGCTGGGAAGCGGCCAATGCCTGTATTCAGTTCCACGGCGGCTTCGGTTTCGCCAACGAATACGACGTCGAACGCAAGTTCCGCGAGACCCGGCTCTATCAAGTGGCGCCGATCTCGACGAACCTGATCTACTCGTATATCGCGGAGCATGTGTTGGGGTTGCCTAGATCGTTTTAGTCTCTTTAATGATGTTTCTTGTTTCTGAGACAAGCCGGGTCTCGGCCCGGCGGCCGACTCACTTTCTCTTGCTTCGCCAAGAGAAAGTAAGCAAAGAGAAGGCGAGCCGGATTCGTCGCCCGAGTTATTGGGGTCAGACACCAATTTCGCTGCGGCACTTCGTGCCGCACCCTGGGGGCGAGCCGAAGGCTCGGCGAATTTGGGCTCTGACCCCAAAACTCCTGCGTTGCTCGGGCCAGGCGGGGTGCGCAGAAACTCGCCCTGCGGGCTCAAACATCTGAGCCCCTTTTTCCGCCTGTCCCTGCGCTACTCGCCTCCTCATAACGGCGGGGAAGCCCGCAGCGCGAGCGCCGCAGGGGTTTTCGGATTTTTGGGCTGTTGGGAGGTTTCGGATGTTTGACTTCCCCGCCGTTGAGGCAGGGCTGAGCAGCGCAGCGGCAGGTGGATCAGGGCTGGCGTTGTCCGAGCGAAGCGAGTCTAG
>CAIKMZ010000074.1 GCA_903828665.1 uncultured beta proteobacterium | reverse complement strand
TGGCACCGGTCCTTGAAAGCACGGCCAGCACCTGTTCGACGAATTCATTCTGGTGTATCTGTCGGGCGCTGACATTGACGGACAGGGTCAAATGTGCCAGCTCAGGACGGGTGGCCCACAACGCGAGCTGTTCACAGGCTGCTTCCAACACCCACTGACCGATGAGCAAGATCAGACCGGTCTCTTCGGCCAGCTCGATGAATTCGGATGGAAAAACCAGTCCGCGTGTCGGGTGTTGCCAGCGCAGCAGGACCTCAACCCCGGTGATGCGTGCGGTGCCGACGATCTGGGACTGGTAATGGAGCAAGAATTGCCGGCCCAAGACCGCCTCACGCAGATCCGCCTCCAGCGCAACCCGCCTGGTGACGTCCAACTGCATTTGCTGGTCAAAGAAGCGCAATGTATTGCGACCCGCTGTCTTGGCTTCGTACATGGCAAGCTCGCCGCGCTTCAAGGCGTCCAGACCGTTCTCCAACGGGTTGCCGCCAAACAGGGTGATGCCAATGCTGCTGGTGCTGCGGTGCGCGCCATCGTCGAGCGCATAGGGCTCGTTGAGTGTGGCCAGTATCTTTTCGGCGACAGCTTCAGCCTGGGTTGCCGCTTCGAGTTCGCTCTTGCTCAGATCCGAAAGCAGCAGGGCAAACTCATCGCTGCCCAACCGCGCGGCGGTATCGCCGTTGCGGAGGCACATGACCAGGCGCTGCGCCACCTGCTTGAGCAGCGCGTCTCCCTGCAAGTGGCCCTTGGTATCGTTGAGCCGCTTGAAGTTATCGAGATCTACAAATAGCAAGGCGCCTCTTGCCAGGTGACGGGCATTGGCGACGATGACCTGAGTCAACCGGTCCAGAAGAAGGCGACGATTGGGCAGACTCGTCAATGGGTCATAGAAAGCCAGATGATTGATTTCCTGTTCCGCCAGTTTGCGCTGGCTGATATCGCGATGAAACGCCTGAATCAGCCGCTCCTCGCCTACCGCAATCAAACTGGAAGTCACCTCCAACGGAACCACGTGACCGTCCTTGTGGTAGTGATCGACCTCGAACGTCAGCGCCTCGCCGGACAGAACGCGCTGGAGCTTCTGCGGCAGACCGCGCAAGGTATCCGGCGTGTCCAGATCCCTCAGGTTCACGCATTGCATCTCTTGTGGCGTGTAGCCATGCATGCGGGCAAAAGACTCGTTGGCGGCAACAATGGTGCCCTCGGTCGACAGGACAATGATCCCGTCAGTAGCGCGGTCAAACAGGAGCTGGAAGCGTTCATCACGCATTCGCAAAGCTCCCACCGCCTGCTGCCGTTCGGCGATGACCTTGTTCAGTTCATCAACCCGAAGCCTGTAGCTTCGAACCAGAAAGCCTGCAAGTGTGGCGCACAGTGCATAAATGACAATCTGATCGCCGACGTAGATTAAGGTCGATGAAGGCCACGACGTCGGCAGCAGAGCCCATGACCCGGCCAGACCCGTGCCAATGGTGGCGACCATGGTGAACGCAGTCATGACCCACGCCGCCCGCGTCTGTATCAGCCAGGCGGTGGCGATGATGATCGCCGGGTAAGTCATGACGATCGGTGCACGCACGCCCCCTGTGAACAGAGCGGCGACGGCGACCGTCACCCAGACTCCGACGGCGAGAACGTACTTGCTGGTCTGTATGTTGCCGCGCGACAGCAGATACCAGCTGAGCAGAGCGAACATGAAGACCAGCAAAGGCGCCAGCGAGCGCCCGATCTGGTCGGGTGCGGCGATACGCTGCGCGATCACGGCCACCACGGCGCCGACCAGCAGCGTCGCGATCGACGCCTTGAGAAAAGCCAGGGAAGGTTTCAATGCAGCAGATCCATAGCCCGGTGCATCAACCGTGGCGGAAGTTTGAATTGGTTGGCTGCTTCCTGTCGTCATTGCAAGACTGGTGACATCGATCGGCAATTATGGCCGCATGACAGCAAGACACCCCAGAAAGGCAAAAGCCCGCAACAGCGGGCTTCTCTCTTGGCCAGCGGCCCGGCGCAAGACAGCCTCAATAAGTCTGACCCAACTGGTCGAGGATCGCCGGATTCTCCAGGGTCGAGGTGTCCTGCGTGATCGACTCGCCCTTCGCCAGCGAGCGCAGCAGGCGGCGCATGATCTTGCCCGAGCGCGTCTTGGGCAGGTTTTCGCCGAAGCGGATGTCCTTCGGCTTGGCGATCGGGCCGATTTCCTTGGCCACCCAGTCGCGCAGTTCCTTGGCGATGGCACGCGCCTCGTCGCCGCTCGGGCACGGACGCTTGAGCACGACAAAGGCGCAGATGGCTTCGCCCGTCATGTCATCGGGACGCCCGACGACCGCGGCTTCTGCCACCAGATCGGTCTTGGCGACCAGCGCCGATTCGATCTCCATGGTTCCCATGCGGTGCCCGGAAACGTTGAGCACGTCGTCGATGCGCCCGGTGATGCGGAAGTAGCCGCGGTCCGCACTGCGCACCGCGCCGTCGCCCGCAAGGTAGGTCGTGCCGCCGAGTTCTTCCGGGAAGTAGCTCTTCTTGAAGCGGTCCGGGTCGTTCCAGATGGTGCGGATCATGGACGGCCAGGGACGCTTGACGACCAGCAGACCGCCCGAGCCGTTGGGCACATCGTGGCCGGCCTCGTCGACGATGGCGGCCATGATGCCAGGCAGCGGCAGCGTGCAGCTGCCGGGCACCAGCGGCGTGGCGCCGGGCAGCGGCGTGATCATGTGGCCGCCGGTTTCGGTCTGCCAGAAGGTGTCGACGATCGGGCAGCGCTCGCCGCCGACGTGCTTGTAGTACCACATCCAGGCTTCCGGGTTGATCGGCTCGCCGACCGAACCGAGGATGCGCAGGCTGCTCAGGTCCGAGCGCGCCGGATGCACCTTCTCGTTGCTCTCGGCGGCCTTGATCAGCGAGCGGATCGCGGTCGGCGCCGTGTAGAAGATGCTGCACTTGTGGCGCTCGATCATCTGCCAGAAGCGCCCGGCATCCGGATACGTCGGAACGCCTTCAAAGATGATTTCGGTGGCGCCGGCCGCGAGCGGCCCGTAGGCGACATAGGCGTGGCCGGTGATCCAGCCGATGTCGGCCGTGCACCAGAAGACGTCGGTCGGTTTCAGGTCGAACGTCCAGTCCATGGTCAGCTTGGCCCAGAGCAGGAAGCCGCCAGTGGAATGCTGCACACCCTTGGGCTTGCCGGTCGAGCCGGAGGTGAAGAGGATGAACAGCGGGTGCTCGGCACCGACCGACACCGGCGGGCAGACACTGCTCTGCCCGGCCAGCGCCTCGGCGAAGGTTTTGTCGCGCCCCGCCACCATGTTGCAGGCGGTGGCCGTGCGCTGATAGACCAACACGGTCTTGATCGATTCGCAACCGCCCAGGCCCAGGCCTTCGTCCACGATCGATTTGAGCGGCAGTTCCTTGCCGCCGCGCATCTGGTAATTGGCGGTGATGACGGCCACCGCGCCGGCGTCGATGATACGTTCCTGCAACGCCTTGGCCGAGAAACCGCCGAACACCACGCTGTGCGTCGCGCCGATGCGCGCACAGGCCTGCATCGCGATCACGCCTTCGAGCGTCATCGGCATGTAGATCAGAACCCGGTCGCCCTTGCCGATGCCGTTGGCGGTCAGCGCATTGGCAAACTGGCAGACCCGCGTCAGCAGTTCGCGGTAGGTGGTCTTGGTGACGACACCGTCGTCGGCCTCGAAGATCACGGCCGTCTTGTTCTCGACCGGCGTGCCCATGTGCTTGTCCAGGCAGTTGGCCGAGGCATTGAGCTGGCCGTCCTCGAACCACTTGTAGAACGGCGCGTTCGACTCGTCGAGCGTCTTGGTGAAGGGCTTGTCCCACACCACGTTCTCGCGCGCCAGGCGGGCCCAGAAGCCCTCGTAATCGGCCGCAGCCTCGGCGCACAGCGCCTGATAGCCCTCCATGCCCGAAATGCGCGCCGCCTTGACGGTGGCCTCGTTCGGGGGGAAAACGCGGTTTTCCACCAGGACGGACTCGATGGCTGACGATGGTTCACTCATGTTGTGGTCTCCTCTAGTTGGTAAATGCTGTGCGCGACTGTCGGGGCTTGCACTTACAGGCCACTGACTGGCATCAAACTTACTGCAGATTCATTCTGACCGAAGCCGATTCCGTCGGTTCCGCAAGAGGGGAATGGTTAAACTAGAAGGCGCTGCCAAGAACCATCCACCGCAACGAAAAACGAAGGTATCAATCACCATGACCACCATCCGCCAGGCTGACCTGATCGAGTCCATTGCCGCCGCTCTCCAGTACATCAGCTACTAAAGTTGGTACAAAATCTCCCTTGTAAGCAGTTGATTTCTTTGTACTAATTTGCTTTTTTGCACGTTTTTTGCAGAAATTTGAAAACGTCACAATTTCCCCGGTTTTGCTCAATTTTTAAGCAGC
>CAIKMZ010000073.1 GCA_903828665.1 uncultured beta proteobacterium | reverse complement strand
TACAGGTTGCAGATGGCGTCACCCAACGCGGCCTGCCGGCCATGGCCGACATGCAGCGGGCCGGTCGGATTGGCCGAGACAAACTCGACCATCATGCGATGCCCGTTGCGCGGCTGGCTGCCGAATGCCGCGCCCTGAGACAGGACCTCGCATACGATTTGCTGCTTGGCCTCGGCCTTGAGACGGATGTTGATGAAACCGGGGCCGGCAATCTCGATGGCATCGACCCAGCGCTGATAGGGCGCACATTCGAGCAGCGCCAGGCGAAGTTTCTCGGCCAGCTGGCGCGGGTTCTGCTTGAGCGGCTTGGCCAGTTGCATGGCGGCCGTGGTGGCCAGGTCGCCGTGGGCGGCGAGCTTGGGTGACTCGAAGACGGCGCGCCCGCCCGCACCCGGTGACATGTGTTCCAGGGTTTGCGCCAGGGCGTCGAGCAATTCAATTTTTACAGACAGCATGCTTTGATTTTACGGGCGCGCGCGCCTGCGGCCGAACCGGCACAAGCGTCGCAAACCCGCCACTTCCTTTCATCGGGTTTGAAAAGTCCGGCGTTATGTGCTGGAATCCGGCTCGGGATTCACCCATTACCCTCTCAACAAGGAAGCACCATGAAGACGTATTTGACTCTGCTCGCCACGGCACTGGCCCTGTCCCTGGGCGCTGCCCATGCCGCCGATGCACCCGCCGCCAAGACAGCGCAACAAAACAAGATGACCATCTGCAACAAGGAAGCCGGCGACAAGAAGCTCAAAGGCGACGAGCGCAAGGCCTTCATGAAAGACTGCCTGAGCGCCAAACCGGCTGCGGCCGCCGCACCAGCGACCGCCAAGAAGCCGACACAGCAGGACAAGATGAAGAGCTGCAACAAGGAAGCCGGTGACAAGAAGCTCAAAGGCGACGAACGCAAGGCCTTCATGAAGGACTGCCTGAGCAAGTAGGCAGACCCCCAACGCAAAAAAAGCCCTGCCGGTTTGCGCTGGCGGGGCTTTCTTTTGGCATGATGCGGCCATGAGCTCTCGTTCCCACCAGCCTCCCTCGATCTCCTGCGTAATTCCCGCCTTCAACGAGGCGCGCAATCTGGGCAGCGTGTTGCCACGCGTTCTGAGCACCCTGCAGGCGATGAGCGACCGGATCGAACTGATCGTGGTCGATGACGGCAGCCGTGACGACACGCCCGAGGTCATGCAAGACCTGTGCGCGGCGCACCCGGCGCTGGTCTATCTGCGACTGTCGCGCAACTTCGGCAAGGAGCCAGCGCTCACCGCCGGCATCGACGCCACGCGCGGCGAGGTCGTGCTGCTGATGGACGCCGATGGTCAGCACCCGGTCGAGTTGCTGCCGACCATGCTCGAGAAGTGGCAACAGGGCGCTGACGTCGTCTATGCGGTGCGCAAGACACGCGACGACCAATCCGGCTTGCAGGTCAGCCTGACCGGTCTTTTCTACAAGCTGGTCAACCTGGGCAACCGGGTCAAGATCCCGGCCAACGCCGGCGACTTCCGCCTCATGGACCGCAAGGTCGTGGAGGCCCTGAAGAGCCTGCCCGAGCGCAACCGCTTCATGAAGGGCCTGTACGCCTGGGTCGGCTTCAACAGCACGGCGATCGACTACCAGCCGCTGCCGCGCGCCGACGGCAAGAGCAATTTTGGCCTGCGCGGCTCGCTCGCGCTGGCGCTCACCGGCATCCTGGCGTTCTCGATCGCCCCCTTGCGCGCCCTGACCCTGGTCGGACTTGTGCTGTCGGCGCTGGCGCTCGGCTACGGCGCCTGGGTGGTCGGCGAGTACTTCATCACCGGCATCGCAGTCCCCGGCTACGCCACCATCGTCGTCGGCATGATGTTCTTCAGCGGCATCCAGTTGCTTTCGATCGGCGTGCTGTCCGAATATGTGGGCCGCATCTACGAAGAGGTCAAACAGCGTCCAGCCTACCTGATCAGCCGGCGCCAGGGCGACGGGCTGTTGAGCTCGGACGTGGCAAGGGACGCATGGACCCTGCCGTCGGGCAAGGCAGACTCACTGCTTTGAGCACTTCAACCTTCTGGTTTCTCGCGGTTGGCGGCGCAGCGGCGCTGACGCACCTGATCGTGTTCACACTCGTGCAGCACCTGATGTGGCCGGAACTGGCCAACGCGCTGGGATTCTGCATCGCTTTCATCGTCAGCTTCGCCGGTCACCGCTTGCTGAGCTTTCGCGATGCAACGACCAGCGTCGCCACCAGCCTGGGCCGCTTCGCCATCACCGCTGTGGCCGGTTTTGCCAGCAACGAACTGGTCTTTGTGCTGCTGCTGCGCGCCCTGCACTGGCCGGCTTTATTGGCCTTGATTGCCGCGATGATCTTTGCAGCCGGGCAGACCTTTGTGCTGAGCCGCTTCTGGGCTTTCCGGCGCTGACGCGCCACCCGAACGGTACAGCGTCCAGCCCTCACCCTGGTAGAAGCGCTTCCAGTCGCCGAGCTCCTGCGCCGTCTTGCTGCCGTTGCGCGCAACAAACCAGTTGCCGGGCTTTGCGCCCGCACCGGCCAGCTCAGCCGGCGACTGCAATACCCGGGCCGCCTGCACGTCGAAGTCAGCACCTTCGAACAGCTCGCGCTGCCAGCCGTCGCCAGCCTGTTGCCGCAGCAGCGGCCAGTCCCCGAGCACCCGCATCGGCTGGCGCAGCTGCGCGTAGAACGGCAGGTCGTAGGGATAAGCGTCCGATACGTAGACCGTGTCGGCAGGCCCGGCCGCGCACGCAAGAACCGGCGCCACGTCCTGCGTGCGGCTGTCGCGCGTGACCGGGCCGACCTGCGTCACGATCAGCAGCGCAATGCCGACATTGAGCGCGCACAGCGCCGCAAAAATCCGCCCCGCGTGGCGACGCTGCGCCATGCTGCGCTGCCAGCCCAACGCCGAGAGCAGCGCCAGCGCCGGCATCACCGGCAGCACATAGCCGATCAGCTTGGAATGCGGGATCGAGAAGAAGACGATGATGACGCCCGCCCAGATCCAGCACAGGCTCCACCAAGCTTTGACCAACGGCGCCTGACCTGCGGCCTTGTCCGGTTGGCGCGACGGGACCAGCGCAAAGAAGATCCAGGGAAACAGCAGCAAGAGCACTGAGGCCAGATAGAACCACCACGGCTGCGGGTTGTTGTACGAGGCGGCCGTGTAGCGGTTGAACTGCTGGCCGATGAACATGTAATTGAAGAACTGCGGGTACTTCTGCTGCGCCATGACAAACCAGGGCAGGGCAATCGCGGCGAACAGGGCCAGACCGCTGATCCAAGGCAGGTACAAGATCTTGCGCAGCTGGCGCGTCCAGAGCAGCCAGACCAGCAGCACCATTCCCGGCAACGCAATGCCTATCAGCCCCTTGCTCAGCATGCCCAGGGCACAGGCGGCAAAGCCGAACCGCGCCAGCGCGGCATCGGGTTTCTCGCCAGCCATGAAGGCAAAGGCAAAGCACCAGATCGCGACACCGATCCAGGTCGCCACCAACATATCGTGGTTGATGTACTGGCCGCCGAGTAAAAAGGCCAGGCTGGTGCCAAGCATGACGGCAGCGCGGCGCGCCACCTTCTCGCTGCTGACGGCGCGTGCCGACAGGTAGAGCGCGACCAGCATCAGGCCCACATGCAGGGCCGGCACCAGGCGCAGCGCCAGTTCATTGACGCCAAAGGTGGCCAGCGAGATCGCCTCCAACCAGTAGAGATAAGGCGGCTTGTGGAAGAAGGGAATGCCGTTCAGGCGCGGGGTGAGCCAGTCGCCACTTTGCAGCATCCAGCGACCCACCTCACCATAGCGGCCTTCGTCCGGTACCGCCAGCGGCCGCAACGCCGCCAGCACCAGGAGCAAAAGCCACAGACCGGCCAGGGTAAGCCAGGATTTTTGTCGTTCGGTCAGGGAGATGGGCACGGCGCGATTCTAGCGAGTGGCGAGCGCCGCGCCGCGGGCCAGTTGCACACCGGCGCGCGCCAGCGCAGCGTCGAACGCCGCGCTGCCCAGGTAGGCGAACTCTCGCGCGCGGGCTGCGCCGATGGCATCGGCGCTGGCTGCCGCCTGGGCTGCATGGCACATGATGATGCTGTGCACCGGAGCCTGCGCCAGCCAGCCCTCCATCAGGCGCGCATAGCGCTGTGCATCGCCGGAAAAATCGTAGACGCCGAGCAGCGCCGGCGCGCAGGGCAGGCCGGCCCGGGTCGCCAAGGTTTCCAGCGCACGCGCACCCATGGCGGCGATGATCCGGCTCTTGGCATCGGCGGCACTGCCCGGCGCGCGCGAAATCCGCAGATAGGGCTTGGCGCCGGATGAGCCATAGCGGCGCGCCAATGCCTGCACCAGTGCTTCACGGATGCCGGCAAATTGCTGCACGTGCTGGTGACCATCGACATGATCGGGCGGCGCCTTCCAGCGCGTCTCGAAAGCATCGAGCTGGCGCTCGATCACTTCGCGCGTGCGCGCCATTGCCGCACCGCGGCCAAATCCGCCGAGCGCCGCCTTGAGCATGGCGGCCGACAGCGACAGGCCGTGGCCAGCGGCCAGCGCAAACTCGCTGGTCCAGTCCAGATGCAGGCCGACGTCGATGTGTCCGCGCAGGTCCTGCAGCAGCGCCGCATCCTGGGTCCAGCGCTTAGAGAGCACCATGGCACTGGTGGCGCTCAAACGCCCCTGCTGCGCCAGTTCGGCAATGCCGCGCGAGGCTTCGCCATGAACTGCGAAATCATCGGCGCACAGGACCAGCGGCTTCATTGCGCCCTCCAGAAACCGGCCTGGCCGTAATGGTGCTTGAGGAAATCGATCCACAGGCGCAGACGCAACGGCATGTGCTTGGCATGCGGGAACAGCGCGTAGATGCCGTTGGCCGGCGCCGCAAACTCTTCCAGCAGAGCAACCAGTTGGCCCGCGGCAATCTCGGCCTCTACCTCCCAGGTGCTGCGCCAGGCGATGCCGTAGCCGGCCAGGCACCAGTCGTGCAGTACCTGGCCATCCGAACAATCGAGCGGCCCGCCAGGCTTGAGATAAATGAGCTCGCTGCCGGCGCCCTTGGGCACCGTGAAGGCCCAGCCGCGCGTTTGCGAGGCGTCGCTTGAGAGCGCCAGGCAGTCGAAGCGCGCCAGATCATTCGGGTGTTGCGGCGTGCCGTGGCGCTTGAGGTAGGCCGGAGTCGCCACGCACAGGCGCCGGTTGTCGGCCAGACGCACGCTGACCAGGCTGGAGTCGGGCATGTCGCCGACACGGACCGCGCAGTCGAAACCCTCCCCCGCCAGATCGACGACGCGGTCGCTCAGGTTCAGCGAGATGCTCACGTCCATGTGCTGCTCGCGAAAACGCGGCACCAGCGGCGCCACGTGGCGGCGCCCGAAACCGGCCGGCGCCGTCACGCGCAAATGGCCGCTGGCCTTGACGCCACCGGCCGAAACGCTCGCCTCGGCCGCCGCAAAATCCGCCAGCAGGCGCTGACAGTCTTCAAGAAAGGCGCTGCCCTCGTGCGTCAGCGTGACGCGCCGTGTCGTGCGCAGCAGCAGCTTGACGCCCAGGCGATGCTCGAGCGCATCAAGCCGGCGCCCGATGATGGCCGGCGCCACGTCTTCCGCACGCGCCGCCGCCGTCAGGCTGCCGCGCGTGGCGACGGCAACAAAGGTTTCGATCTGCTTGAGCTTGGCCATCGTCGGTGCGTGATCTACTGCGGCACCACGCCCGCCTTCTTGACCAGGGCCGCGTACTTGAGCAGTTCCGACCTGAAATACGCCGCAGCGAACTCGGGCGTCGAAATGTTGATGCTGTTGCCCTGTTTGCCCATCGCCTCGCGCACATCGGGCGCGGCAAAGGCGCTGACAAAGGCCTCGTGAATGCGGCTGACCTGCGCTGCGGGCAGGTTCTTCGGCCCGATCACGGCAAACCAGCCTTCCACGAGGTAATTGGGATAGCCCTGCTCAACGGCAGTGGGAATATCAGGCGCCGCCGCAATGCGCTGCGGCGCCGAGACGCAGATCGCGCGCAGCGCGCCGCTCCTAATTTGGGCCTGCACCGAGGGCAGGGAGAGCACGCCCATGTCGATCTGGCCGCCCATCAAGTCCTGCAGGAAGGGCGCCACGCCGCGGTAGGGAATGTGCGTCACATAGGTGCCGCTCACATCCTTGAACATTTCCGCCGCCAGTTGCAGGATGGTGCCGTTGCCCGACGAGCCGTAGTTGTACTTGCCCGGATTGGCTTTGAACAAGGCCACCAGCTCGCGCATGTTCTTCGCCGGCACCTTGGGGTTGACGACCAGCACCATCGGCGTCGAGCCGAGCATGGCAATCGGCGTGATGTCGTTGACCGGATCGAACGGCAGCGACTTGAGCACGCTCGGGTAGATCACGTGGTTGTTCGACACCATGCTCAGCGTCAGGCCGTCCGGCGCCGATTTGATCATGCTGGCCGTGCCGAGCACGCCGCCGGCGCCGGGCTGGTTGTCGATCACCACCGGCTGACCCAGCGCACGCGCGAGCGCCATGCTGGCCGCACGCGTGATGGTGTCGACGCCGGAACCGGCGCTGAACGGCAGGATGAAGCGGACCGGCCGATCCACCGCCTGCGCCAGCACGCCCTTGGCCCAGCCGCTGCCCAGGGCCAGAGCGCCCACGCCGCCGAGGACCTTGCGCCGTGAGATATTCAAGGATGGAGGTGTCATCGAAGTCGTTCCTTGTTCTGTCGGCAAGTGCCGAAGTTGCATCATGCCACCGCGCCGGCGCGGCGCAGTGCAGCGATCGCCGCGTCGTCGTAACCGAGCGCCGACAGCAACGCGCTCGTATGCTCGCCCTTGGTCGGCGGCTGCAGGCGCACGCCCAGGCGATGGCCGTCCATGGTGAACGGAAACAGCGTGGTCTTGGCCGTCTGGCCGGCGCGCTCGCCATCGGGCAGCGTGATGTCGGCCAGTCCGCCGGTGGCCAGCAGGTGCTCGTCGTCGTACAGCTCTTCGGGCCTGCGGATCGGTGCAAACGGCAGGCCGACGCGCTCGAACAACGCCGTCAGCTCGGCCGCGCTGTAGCCGACCAGACGCTCGCGCAGCACCGGCAACAGGCTGGCGCGCGCCTGCACGCGCAGATTGTTGTTGGCGTACTGCGGATCGGCTTTCAGATCGGCAAAATCCAGCGCGTCGCAAAACGTGGCCCACTGGGCATCGCTGACCGCAGCCAGGAAGATCTGCTCGCCGTTCTTCACCGTGAATACGTCGTACACCCCCCAGGCCGAGATGCGATCGGGCATCGGCGCCGCCGGCTTGCCGGTGATGGCGTACTGCAGCATGTGCTGGCCGACCAGGAACACATTGTTCTCGTAGAGCGCGCTCTGCACTTCCTGCCCCTTGCCGGTGATGCCGCGCTGGATCAGGGCACCGAGCGCGCCGATGGCGCCGAACATGCCGCCCATGATGTCGTTGACGCTGGTGCCGGCGCGAAGCGGATCACCCGGGCGCCCGGTCATGTAGGCCAGCCCGCCCATCATCTGCACGACTTCGTCGAGGGCCGTGCGGTGCTCATAAGGGCCGGGCAGAAAGCCCTTGTGGCTGACGTAGATCAGGCGTTCGTTGACTTTCGACAGCGCGGCGTAATCGAGCCCGTACTTGGCCATGGTGCCGGGCTTGAAGTTCTCCAGCACCACGTCGACGCGGGCGGCCAGCGCGCGCGCAGCGGCGGCACCCTCGGGAGCGTGCAGGTTGAGCGCGATGCTCTTCTTGTTGCGGTTGAACAGCGGGAAGAAACCGGCACCGGCGCCAAGCAGGTGACGCGTGCGGTCGCCCTCGATCGGCTCGACCTTGATCACCTCGGCGCCCATGTCGGCCAACACCATGCCGCAGGTCGGGCCCATCACCATGTGCGTGAATTCGACCACGCGCAAACCGGCCAGCGGCAGGGCCGCAGCGGGTGCCGTTTCGGTTGCTTTGTTCATGTTGTTGTATCGATTCAGGAGTGGTGGGCTCTGGCCGGCGCGGCGCCCAGTGTGCGCGGCAGCCCGGCGCGCCAGATGCTGCCGTGCAGCGTCTCACCGGCCAGCCATTGCGCCAAGTGGCCGCGCAAGTCCAGCAGCCGGTTGAAATCCTGCCCGGTCGCCACACCCATGCTCAGCAGCATATAGGCCAGGTCTTCGGTCGCGACGTTGCCGCTGGCACCCGGCGCATGCGGGCAGCCGCCGATGCCGCCCAGGCAGGCATCAAAACGCGTGATGCCGCATTGCAGCGCGGCGTAGGCATTGGCCAGACCGAGGCCGCGCGTATCGTGAAAATGCGCGCAGTTCAGGCGCGCGCCGGCCAGCGGCAGCGCCTGCTCGAACAATCGGCTCACCATCGCCGGGTCGGCGTAGCCGACGGTATCGGCCAGACCGACGCGGTCGACACCTGCGTCGAGCACGGCGCGCAGCAGGCGCAGCACTTCGGCGGGCGCCACCGCGCCCTGCAGCGTGCAGCCAAACGCCGTGCTGATGCCGACTTCGATCAGTGTGTGCGAGCCGCTGGCATCGCGCGCGGCGACGATGCGCGCAATCTCGGCCAGCGCCTCATCGGGTGTCTTGCGCAGGTTGGCCAGGCTGTGGGCGTGGCTGGCCGACAGCGGCAGCAGCATCAGATCGGCCTCGCATTCCATGGCGCGCTCGGCGCCCTTCAGATTGGGCACCAGCACCGATGCGCTGAGGCCGGGCAGCGTCCTGGCAAAGGCCAGCAGTTCGGCCGTGTCGGCGAGTTGCGGCCGCAGCCGAGCCGGCACGAAGGAGCCGACTTCGATCTCGCGCTGGCCGGCCTCGTAAGCGGCAGCGATCCACTCGATCTTGTGCGCCGTCGGCAGCACGCGGGAAATGCTTTGCAGACCGTCGCGCAGGCCAACCTCGCGGATGATGGCGTGCGCGGGCAAGGCCGGGAGCGCATGGGGGCTGGGCAGTGTCATGGTCGCGCATTTTAGGACACCGGACCCGCTGCGCGCGCCACGCACCTGACCCGAATCCGGCATCGGCGCGCTTTCGGTCAACACTTGATGCTATTGATTTAATAGTATCTTGCGCGTGGCCCAGCGCGGTTTGATCGGTTTCTGCCGATTGATTACATCTGTTTTTGTCACAAACCAATTCATCAATTGATAGTTAATGATCTCGAATGTATCGAATAAAGTAGGGCTATGTCCAAAGCAAGGCCTACGGCCGCCGAAAGATCCAGAGCCAACCCGGCCGATGCGCCGCGCGCCGTGCTGTTCGACGCTTACGGTACGCTGTTCGACGTCTACAGCGTGGGTCTGCTCGCCGAGCAGCTCTTTCCGGGGCACGGCCAAGGCTTAAGCTTGCTCTGGCGCGACAAACAGATCGAATACACGCGGCTGGTCACCACCAGCAACCACGGCGCGCACTATCAACCGTTCTGGGCGCTGACGCGCGCCGCGCTGGTCTACGCCCTCAAGCGCATCGTTGCTCCGACACAGCCAGCAGGCACGGACTTCGAGCCGCAGATCGAGCGGCTGATGAACCAGTACCGGCACCTGAGCGCCTTCCCCGAAATCAAGTCCGTGCTCGGCGCGCTCAAGGCGCAGGGCATCCCGACCGGCATTTTGAGCAATGGCGATGCCGCCATGCTGAATCTGGCCGTCAAGTCGGCCGGCCTCGACGGCCTGCTCGACCACGTCATCAGCGTCGATCCGATCCGCAAGTACAAGACGCACCCCGAGGCCTACGCGCTGGGCGAGCAGGCGACGGGCCTGACCGCCCGGCAGATCGTGTTCGTCAGCAGCAACGCCTGGGACGCGCTGGCCGCGACTTGGTACGGCTACCAGACCTTGTGGGTGAACCGCTACCAGCTGCCGTTCGAAGAGCTCGGCACGCAACCCACGCGCAGCGGCACGAGCCTGCGCGATGTCCTCACTTTTTTTCCATCCCCTTCCCTTTCAAAGAGTCCCACACCATGACCACACGCACCGCCATCCACCGCCTGCAAGTTGCCGAAGTCCTGCATCAGTTCATCGAGAGCAAGGTCCTGCCAGGTACCGGCGTTAGCAGCGCCAGGTTCTGGAAAGGCTTTGATGCCATCGTGGCCGACCTGGCGCCGAAGAACATCGCCCTGCTGGCCGAGCGCGACCGCCTGCAGTGCGAGCTCGACGCCTGGCACAGCGCGCATCCGGGGCCGATTGCCGACATGCCGGCCTACCGCGCCTTTCTCGAAAAAATCGGCTATCTGGTGCCGGTGCCGAAGAAGGTCCGCATCAGCACGAGCAAGGTCGACGCCGAGCTCGCGGTGCAGGCCGGTCCGCAACTCGTGGTGCCGATCCTGAACGCGCGCTACGCCCTCAACGCCGCCAATTCACGCTGGGGCAGCCTGTACGACGCGCTCTATGGCACGGACGCGATCAGCGAAGCCGACGGCTGCGAAAAGGGCAAGGGCTACAACCCGAAGCGCGGCGACAAAGTGATTGAATATGCACGCCACGTGCTGGACCGCACGGCGCCGCTGCGCAAGGGCTCGCACCTGGATTCCGTCGGCTACCGCATCAAGGACGGCAAGCTCGCCGTGAAGCTCGCCGACGGCGGCAACACCAGCCTGCAGAACCCGGCGCAGCTAATCGGCTACCAGGGCGATGCCAAGGCGCCCAGCAGCGTGCTGCTGCAGCACAACGGCCTGCACCTCGACATCCTGATCGACCGCAGCACGCCGATCGGCGTAACCGACCCGGCGGGCGTCTGCGACCTGATCGTGGAAGCAGCGCTCTCGACCATCCTTGACCTCGAAGACTCGGTCGCCGCGGTGGACGCCGAAGACAAAGTGCTGGCCTACAGCAACTGGCTCGGCATCCTGCAGGGCACGCTGACCGAAGAGGTGAGCAAGGGCGGCCAGACCTTCACGCGCGGGCTC
The DNA here is from genome assembly GCA_903828665.1 of uncultured beta proteobacterium. Classification (GTDB taxonomy): domain Bacteria; phylum Pseudomonadota; class Gammaproteobacteria; order Burkholderiales; family Burkholderiaceae_C; genus Rhodoferax. Next base: position 25,102 of record CAIKMZ010000073.1, on the reverse strand, counting down.
AATGGCGACCGCATCTACACGCCGCCCGCCGGCAAGGGCAAGAAGATCGCGCTGCACGGCCGCTCGCTGATGTTCGTGCGCAACGTCGGCCACCTGATGACGAACCCGGCCATCCTTTACACCGACAAGCAGGGCCAGACCCGCGAAATTCCGGAAGGCATTCTGGACGCCATCGTCACCACCACGATCGCCATGCACGACCTCCAGCGCACGACCAAGGATGCGATCCGCAACTCGCGTAAAGGTTCGGTCTACATCGTCAAGCCCAAGATGCACGGCCCGACGGAAGTCGCGTTTGCCAGCGAACTATTCGGCCGCGTCGAGAAGATGCTGGGTCTGGCTGACAGCACGGTCAAGCTCGGCATCATGGACGAAGAGCGCCGCACCAGCGTCAACCTGAAGGCCTGCATCGCCGCCGCAAGCAGCCGTGTCGCCTTCATCAACACCGGCTTCCTGGATCGCACCGGCGACGAGATGCACAGCGCCATGCAGGCCGGGCCCATGATCCGCAAGGGCGACATGAAGAGCAGCGTCTGGATCCACGCCTACGAGCGCAACAACGTGCTGGTCGGACTGGCCTGCGGCCTGCGCGGCAAGGCGCAGATCGGCAAGGGCATGTGGGCCATGCCGGACCTGATGAAGGCCATGCTGGAGCAGAAGATCGCGCACCCGAAAGCCGGCGCCAACACGGCCTGGGTGCCGAGCCCGACCGGCGCCACGCTGCACGCCCTGCACTACCATCAGGTGCTGGTCAGCGATGTGCAGAAGGAACTCGAAGCGCTGCACGCCACGCGCGACCCGCAGATCGAACACGACGCCCTGCTCAGCGGCCTGCTGCACGTCCCTGTCAGCGCCACGCCGAACTGGAGCGCGGCCGAGCGCCAGCAGGAACTCGACAACAACGCGCAAGGCATCCTCGGCTACGTGGTGCGCTGGGTCGATCAGGGCGTGGGCTGCTCCAAGGTGCCCGACATCCACAACGTCGCGCTGATGGAAGACCGCGCCACGCTGCGCATCAGCAGCCAGCACATGGCGAACTGGCTGCACCACGGCGTCGTCACCGAAGCCCAGGTGCGCGAGACCTTCGAGCGCATGGCCGCGGTGGTGGATCAGCAAAACGCGGGCGACCCGCTCTACAAGAACATGGCGGGCCATTTCGACATCTCGATGGCGTATCAGGCCGCCTGCGATCTCGTGTTCAAGGGCTTGACGCAACCGAGCGGCTACACCGAGCCGCTGCTGCATGCCTGGCGGTTGAAGGTCAAGGCTGCGGCCAAAGCGGTGGCCTGACACCCGCGTCCGGCTGAGGGCGCGCCCTCAGCCGACGTTTCGGATCAGCGATCCCTCGCGCGCGGCGGCGCCGGCGCGAATCAGGTCTTCAATCAGCGCATCGATCCACTGCGAGGAATCGGCACCGGCGAAATGCCGCTGCGCGATCAGCGCGAAATAAGGTGTGCTGCGCGCCCATTCAACGAAGCTGGCGAACTCCAGCTTCTGCATCTCCAGCAGTTTGAACTTGAGCAACACCTTGGCCGCATGGCGGATGTGCTTCTCAGGACTGGCAACAAAGCCGGCCAGGCGCTCACGGGCACGCGCAATGGCGCCGCTCACATCCGTGAACACCGGCCCGTGGCCCGGAATCACATGGGTCGGTGCCAGCGCTTCGATCAGGTCGATGGTCTGCGCCACGGCATCGAAGGCGTCAAGTCCTTCGAGTTCCGGAAAGATCACACCAAAGCCGCGTTCCCACAGCGCGTCGGCCGACACCAGCAGGCGTGCGGCCGGCTCGAACAGGATCACCGAGTGCGGGTCGTGGCCGGGTGCGGCGTGCACCTGCCACTGCGTGTCACCGAGCCGGATTTCGCTGCCCGGCACGAGCACGGCGTCGAAACGGAACTGTGGGCAGTTCTGGCCGGTCGGGGTATAGGTCAGCGCCTGCGGGTCCCAATCGCGCACGTGCTGCGAGGCCCCGGGCGGAATCAGCGTGCGCAGGGCCGGGTAGCGCGCCTGCAGCGCCGCGTTGCCGCCGCAGTGGTCGCTGTGCAAATGGGTGTTGACCACCAGGTCGAGCGCGCGCCCGTGCAAGGCCGCTTCGACCAGCGCCAGCGTTTGCGGCGCATGCGTGACGTAGCCGGTGTCGATCAGTGCCGTGGCGTCACGGCCCTGGATCAGGATATTGTTGGACGAGAGCCAGCCGCGCTCAAAGACGGTGACGTCAACGGGCAACGACATGTGCTTTCAGGGTTTGGCGGCATCAGCCGCATCATCAGGCGCAGCGGTGTGCTTGATGAAGACCTGCGCCGCCAGGATGCCGAACTCGTAGAGCAGGCACATCGGCAGCAGCAGCGCGATCATGGAGACTGGATCGGGCGGCGTCACGAGACCCGCAACGGCGGCAGCCCCGACCACGAAGTAGGTGCGAAAGGACTTGAGCTGCGCAATCGTCACCACGCCCAAGCGCGCCAGGATTACGACCGCGATCGGCACCTCGAAGGCCACGCCAAAGGCAATGAACATGGTGATGACAAAGTCCAGATAGGCCTCGATATCGGGGCTGACGGCGACCGAGGTCGGCGCCATGCGTTGGATCGCCGGAAAGGCCTGGCCAAAGACGAAGAAGTAGCAAAAGGCCGCGCCCAGGTAGAACAGCACGGTGCTGGCCGCCACCAGCGGCAGCACCAGCCGCTTTTCATGCTTGTAGAGACCCGGCGCAATAAAGGCCCAGACTTGGTACAGAATCCAGGGCAGGGACAGCGCGATCGCGGCCATCGCCGAGACCTTGATCGGCACCAGAAACGGCGAGACGACGCCGACGGCGATCATGCGCGAGCCTTCGGGCAGGGTCTTGACCAGCGGCATCGCCAGCAGGTCGTAAAGTTTGGACGGACCGGGGTAGAACACGATCACGGCGAACACGGCAGCGATGCCATAGATCGAGCGCAGCAGCCGATCGCGCAGTTCGATCAGGTGCTGCACAAAAGGCTGCTCGGTGCCGGCCAGTTCGTCTTCTTTGTTGGTGGGATCTGTCATCAGTTCGATCGGGGTGGCCGAAAGCGCGCCACCCGGGCCGCTCCCGATAGGGCGTTGGTGCGGATGCCGCTGCGGACCTTGTACCAGCGAGGTGTGGCGCCCTGCTTGATGCGCCATTTCTTGTGTGGGTGCTTGTACTCGGGAATGCGGTCCCAGGCCTGCGCCGCCGAGGCCTGGGTGGCGATGTCAGTGCTCTGGGCCCAGCTCTTCTCGAAATCAGCGGCACTGGTCTGGATCGACTGCTCGACATCGCGCGCCGCGTTTTCCACCGTTTCTTTGACCTTCTTGAGCTCATCGAGCTCCATCGAGCGATTGACCTCGGCCTTCACGTCCGCCACGTAGCGACGCGCCCGACCGAGCAGGGTGCCGGCGGTCTTGGCCACGCTGGGCAGCTTTTCCGGACCGATGACCAGCAGTGCGATGGCACCAATGATGGCGAGCTTGGTAACCCCGATATCAATCACTTAGAAAAATCCATCAGACCTTGTTCTTGGCTTCGACGTCGATGGTTTCCTTGGCCGCGCTCGTGCTGGAAGCAACCTGCTGCGCCGGTGCTGCCGGGGCCTCTGCCGGTTTTTCATTGCCGTCGCGCATGCCGTCCTTGAATCCCTTGACGGCGCCGCCGAGGTCGGCGCCAATGTTGCGCAGCTTCTTGGTGCCAAAGATCACGACGATGATGATCAGGAAAATAATCAGGTGCGTTGTCGAAAGTCCCATGTGTCTCTCCTAGCGAATGGCGCCAATTTTAGTCGGCGCAGCAGTTACAGGGCGGTATATCCCGAAAATTAACCTCGCAGCCAAGGCCGCGGCCCACCCATGACGTGGATATGCAGATGATGCACCTCTTGGCGACCCTCGGCGCCGATATTGCTCAAAAGGCGGAAGCCCCCTTCCGGATAGGGATTGCAGCCTTCTTGCAAGGCCAGTTTCGGCGCCAGCACCATCATGCGCCCCAGCAGCGCCGCGTGCTCGTCGCCGACCAGCGCCAGCGAGGGAATATGAAGCTTGGGGATCATCAGGAAATGCACCGGCGCCCATGGATTGACATCGTGGAAGGCCAGAAGTTCCCCATCCTCGTATACCTTGCGCGAGGGAATCCGGCCCGCCACGATCTTACAGAACAGGCAGTTCGGGTCGCTATCAACAATCGTCTTGGTCATGCGCAATGCTCCCTGTCACACGGTGCCGGGCTGAATCACTTGTTTTCACCCTCGCGCGCTACCGCCTTGCGCAAGGCCTTTTCCTCAATGCCGCTGGTACCGGCGCGGCGCTCCAGTTCGGCCAGCACATCGGCCGGCGTCAGGCCATAGTGGGCCAGCGCAATCATGCAGTGGAACCACAGGTCGGCGACTTCGTAGACGATCTTGGCCTTGTCGCCGCCGAAATCGGCGTCCTTGGCGGCCATGACAACCTCGGTCGCCTCTTCGCCGATCTTCTTCAGGAAGGCGTCCGGCCCCTTATGCAGCAGGCGCGCCACATAACTGGCGTCCGGATCACCGCCCTTGTTCGGCAGGCGGCTTTCGATAACCCGCGCCAGCGCGGCGAGTGAATCGGGAGCGGAAAGTTTGGAAGACATAGGCGCCTATCTGTAGATCGTTTGCGGGTCTTTCAAGACCGGCTCGGTGACTTGCCACCGGCCATCCCGGTAGACGCTGAAGAAGCAGCTGTGGCGTCCGGTATGGCAGGCAATGCCGGGTTCGTGCCCGAGCTGGCTGACCTTGAGCAGGATCACGTCCTGATCGCAGTCGATCCGGATCTCGTGCACGGTCTGCACGTGACCGGACTCCTCGCCCTTGAACCAGAGTTTGCCACGCGAACGGCTGAAATAGACGGCGCGCCCGAGTTCGGCCGTTTTCTCCAGCGCCTCGCGGTTCATCCAAGCAAACATCAGGACATCGCCGGAAGCAGCCTCCTGCGCGATCACAGGCACCAGACCCTGCGCGTCCCACCTGATTTCATCAAGCCAGGTCATAGTCGCACCGGAATGCCGCGCTCGGCCATCCTGGTTTTGGCCTGGGCCACGGTGAATTCGCCGTAGTGGAAGATGCTGGCCGCCAGCACCGCATCGGCGCCGCCGATCTGAATGCCGTCGGCCAGATGGTCGAGCGTGCCAACGCCGCCAGAGGCGATCACGGGTACGCTGATGGCGTCGCTCACGGCGCGCGTGAGCGCCAGGTCGAATCCGGCCTTGGTGCCGTCGCGGTCCATGCTCGTGAGCAGGATCTCGCCAGCCCCGAACTCGGCCATCTGGCGCGCCCAGGTAACGGCGTCGAGCCCGGTGTTCTTGCGCCCGCCATGGCTGTAGACATCCCAGCCCGGGCCCATCACGGCGCCGCCTGCGGCCAGGCGCTGCTCGTCGGCTGCGCTGCGGCGCTTGGCATCGATAGCCACCACGATGCACTGGGCGCCGTACTTGCGTGAGGCGTCGCGGATCACCTGCGGGTCCGCGATCGCAGCCGAGTTGAAACTGGTCTTGTCGGCGCCGGCATTGAGCAGGCGGCGCACATCGTCGACCGTGCGCACGCCGCCGCCGACCGTCAGGGGAATGAAGACCTGGGATGCCACCGCCTCGATGATGTGCAGGATCAGGTCGCGTCCGTCGCTGGTGGCAGTGATGTCGAGAAAGGTGAGCTCGTCGGCCCCCTGCTCGTTGTAACGCGCCGCGATCTCAACCGGATCGCCCGCATCGCGCAGTTCGACAAAATTAACACCCTTGACGACCCGCCCGCCGGTCACGTCCAGGCAGGGGATGATTCGCTTAGCGAGCACTGAAATCAGCCATTGAGCTCATCGGCGCGTTCTTGCGCCGCAGCGAAGTCAAGATCGCCGCTGTAGATGGCACGACCGCAGATGACGCCTTCGATGCCTTCGTCTTCCACCGCGCACAGGGCTTCGATGTCGTCCATGCTGGACAGGCCGCCGGAGGCGATCACCGGAATGGTCAGCGCCTGCGCGAGCTTGACGGTGGCCTCGACATTGATGCCGGTGAGCATGCCGTCGCGGCCGATGTCGGTGTAGATGATCGATTCGACGCCGAAGTCCTCGAACTTCTTGCCCAGGTCCACGACATCGTGGCGCGTGAGCTTGCTCCAGCCGTCGGTGGCGACCTTGCCGTCACGCGCGTCGAGCCCGACGATGATGTGGCCGCCAAAGGCGGTGCACGCGTCCTGCAGGAAGCCGGGATTGCGGATGGCGGCGGTGCCGATGATGACGTAGCGCAGGCCGGCGTCAAGGTAGCGCTCGATGGTGTCAAGATCGCGGATGCCGCCGCCAAGCTGGACGTCGACCGCGCTGCCCACTTCCTTGAGGATCCTGCGGATCGCCTTCTCGTTCTGCGGATGGCCCGCGAACGCGCCGTTCAGGTCCACCAGATGCAGGCGTCGTGCACCCTGATCGATCCATTTGCCGGCCATCACGACCGGGTCTTCACCAAAGGTCGTGGATTGGTCCATGTCGCCTTGTTTGAGACGCACACAGTGACCGTCTTTGAGGTCGATTGCAGGGATTAAAAGCATGATGCTTCAGGGTTGATGAGGAACAGAGGGCTGCGAGCGGTTCGGGACGGGAACCGGCTCAGGGATTCCAGTGAAGGAAGTTTCGATAAAGGGACAAACCGTGATCGGCACTTTTTTCCGGGTGGAACTGGGTTGCGAAAATATTATCGCGCGCAATCGCGGAACTGAAACGCTGACCGTAGTCGGTCTCGCCCACGCTGTGGCGCGCATCAGACGGTCGGGCGTAAAAACTGTGAACGAAATAGAAGTAACTGCCGTCGGGCACATCGCCCCACACCGGGTGCGGCGCAGCGCCGTGGTTGTTGCGGTAGACCTGGTTCCAGCCCATTTGCGGCACCTTGTAGCGGCTGCCATCGGGCTGCAACTGACCGGCCAGTTCGAACTTGATCACCTCGCCGTGGATCAGCCCCAGCCCCGGGGTATCGCCCTCGGCGCTGTGATCAAGCAGCATCTGCATGCCGACACAGACGCCGAACAGAGGCTTGCAGGCGGCGGCCTCAAGCACCGACTCCTGCAGACCGGACTCGCGCAGTTCGCGCATGCAGTCCGGCATCGCACCCTGCCCCGGTAGCACCACGCGCGCGCAAGCGCGCACCACATCGGGATCGGCCGTGATCAGCACCTCGAAGCCGGTGCCGGCGGCGGCGGCGCGCACGGCCTGCGACACCGAACGCAGATTGCCCATGCCGTAATCGACCACCGCAACGGTCTTGCTGCCCAACATGGTCTTAGAGCGAACCCTTGGTCGACGGAATGGTGCCGGCGGCGCGCGGATCGAGCTCCAGCGCGCTGCGCAGAGCGCGGGCGAAGGCCTTGAACACGGTCTCGGCTTGGTGATGGGCGTTCTCTCCGCGCAGGTTGTCGATGTGCAGCGTGACAAAGGCGTGGTTCACAAAGCCCTGGAAGAACTCGTGCGCCAACTGGCTGTCGAAGCTTCCGATCATGCCGCTCTTGAACGGCACATTCATGACCAAGCCGGGGCGGCCCGAGAGGTCGATGACGACGCGCGAGAGTGCCTCGTCCAATGGCACATAGGCATGGCCATAGCGGCGAATGCCCTTCTTGTCGCCAACCGCCTGATGCACGGCCTGGCCGAAGGCAATGCCCACGTCTTCGACCGTGTGATGGCCGTCGATATGCAGATCGCCCTCGGCCTGCACATCGAGGTCGAGCATGCCGTGGCGTGCGATCTGATCGAGCATGTGGTCAAAAAACCCGATTCCCGTATGCAGCCGGGCCTGCCCGGTGCCGTCCAGATTGAGCTTGACGCTGATCCGGGTCTCGGCGGTGTTGCGATTGACTTCGGCGGTTCGTTGGTTCATGGTGCTATTGTCGCTGGCGCGGCCGTCAGTCTACAGACTGTCCTTCAAGGCCGCCAGCAGCTTCTGGTTTTCATCGGGGGTGCCGACGGTCAGGCGCAGGCAATTGTCCAGCAGCGCATGCATCCTGGAGACGTTCTTGACCAGCACCTGGCGCGCCTTCAGACCGTCGAACGTCTTTTGCGCATCGGGCACGCGCAGCAGAATCATGTTGGCGTCGCTCGGATAGGCGTGCACACCGGGCAGCCCCGCCAGCGCTTCGAGCAGGAGCGCGCGCTGGGCGCACAACTCAAGCGCCTGTGCGGCAAAGACCTTGTGGTGCTCGAGCGCAAACAGCGCGCACTCGCAATTGAGCACGCTGATGTTGTACGGCGGGCGCACTTTGTCGATCTCGGCGATGAGCGCGGCCGGCCCCATCAGGTAACCGATGCGCACACCGGCCAGACCGAACTTGGAGAGGGTGCGCAGCAGCAGCACATGGCTGTGCTGCGCCAGCCGGTCGATGTAGCTCTTGCTGGCGAACGGCTGGTAGGCTTCATCGAGCACCACCAGTCCGCCCTGCGCGCCAACGGCCTCGATGACGGCCTCAATCGTCGCGTCATCCCACAGGTTGGCGGTCGGGTTGTTCGGATAGGCCAGGTAGGTGATGGCCGGCTTGTGCTCGGCAATGGCGGCCAGCATTGCGGCCCGGTCAAGCTGGAAATCGGCCGTAAGGGGAACGCCATGAAAGGCCAGGCCCTGCAGTTGCGCGCTCATCGCGTACATCACGAAACCCGGCACGGGCGCGAGCACGCTGGCACCCGGCACATCGCAGGCCAGCGCCAGCAGGCTGATCAATTCATCCGAGCCGTTGCCCAGCATGATGTCAAAACCGGTCGGCATCTTGGCGTAGACGGCCAGCGCGCGGCGCAGCACGTTGACGCGCTCGCCCGGGTAGCGGTTCAAGGCCAGCGCGCCCAGGCGCATGCCCAGGGCCGTCTGCAGCGGCAGCGACAGGCGGTGCGGATTCTCCATGGCGTCGAGCTTGATCATGCCGGCGGACTCCTGCACGGCATAAGCGTGCATGGACTGGATGTCCTGGCGGATACGCTGCAGGGTTTGGGGATTGACAGGTTTCATTTGGAATCTCGCATCGGCGGCACCACGTCCAGGCGCAGCTCCGCCGCCCGTGCATGAGCCTGCAGGCCTTCGCCATAGGCGAGTTCGGCGGCAATCAGGCCCAGGGTCTGGGCACCGGTCTGGCTGACTTCGATCAGGCTGGAGCGCTTCTGAAAATCGTAAACACCGAGCGGCGAGGAAAAACGCGCCGTGCCGCTGGTGGGCAGCACGTGGTTCGGGCCGGCGCAATAGTCACCGAGCGACTCGCTGGTGTAGGCACCCAGGAAGATGGCGCCCGCGTGCTTGAGCAAGGGCTCCCAGCGCTGCGGCGCGCGGCTGCTGACCTCCAGGTGTTCGGGTGCGACACGGTTGCTGATGGCGCAGGCCTCTTCCATGCTGCGCGTGAGGATCAGCGCGCCGCGGTCGTTGAGCGACGTGGCGATGATCTCGCGCCGTGGCATGCGCGGCAGCAGACGGTCGATCGACAACTGCACCTGCTCGATATAGGTCGCATCCGGGCACAGCAGAATGCTCTGCGCGAGTTCATCGTGCTCGGCCTGGCTGAACAAGTCCATCGCGACCCAGTCGGGCGGCGTCGTGCCGTCGGCCAGCACCAGGATTTCGCTCGGGCCAGCAATCATGTCGATGCCGACCACGCCAAAGACACGGCGCTTGGCCGCTGCCACGTAGGCATTGCCGGGGCCGGTGACCTTGTCCACTTTGGGAATGGTGGCCGTGCCGTAGGCCAGCGCCGCCACCGCCTGCGCGCCGCCGATGGTGAAGGCTCGGCTGACACCGGCAACAAAGGCCGCGGCCAGCACCATCGCGTTCTTCTCACCCCTGGGCGTGGGCACGACCATGATGATCTCGGCCACACCGGCGACGTGCGCGGGAATGGCGTTCATGAGCACGCTCGACGGGTAGGTCGCCTTGCCACCGGGCACGTAGATGCCGACGCGGTCCAGCGGCGTGACCTTCTGGCCGAGCAGCGTGCCGTCTTCATCGCGATAGCTCCAGCTTTCGCCACCGGCCTTCTTCTGCGCCTCGTGGTAGCTGCGCACCCGGCTGGCCGCCGCCTGCAACGCCTCACGCTGGGCGGCGGGAATCGAATCGAAAGCGGCCTTGAGTTCGGCCTGCGTCAACTCGAGTGCTGTCATGGAATTCGCGTGGACACCATCGAAGCGCGCGGTGTAGTCCAGTACAGCGGCGTCGCCGCGCTGCTGCACATCGGCCAGGATGTCCCCCACGCGCTCCTCGATCGCGGCATCAGCCTGCGCCGACCAGTGCAGACGCGCCTTGAACTCGGCCTCGAAACTGGCGCTGGCGGTTGACAGGCGGGCGGGAGATGCAGTGAGCGTCATGGCGATTCTGAAGTGATGAAGAGGACTCAGGCGGGAAGCGCCGCTGCAAAGGCGTCGATGATGCGGCGGATTGGCGCCTGCTTGAGCTTGAGCGCGGCTTGATTAACGACCAGGCGCGAGCTGATGTCCATGATGCGCTCGACCTCGATCAGGTGATTGGCCTTCAAGGTGTTGCCGGTGGAGACCAGATCAACGATGGCATCGGCCAGCCCGACCAGTGGCGCGAGCTCCATGCTGCCGTAGAGCTTGATCAGGTCCACGTGCACGCCCTTGGTGGCGAAGAACTCGCGCGCGATCGCCACATACTTGGTGGCCACCTTCAGGCGCGAGCCCTGCTTGACCGCCGAGGCGTAGTCGAAATCGGCGCGCACCGCGACGCTGATGCGGCACTTGGCGATCTGCAGGTCGAGCGGCTGGTACAGGCCGTCGCTGCCGTGCTCGAGCAGCGTGTCCTTGCCGGTGATGCCCAGATCGGCGCCGCCGTACTGGACATAGGTCGGCACGTCCGTGGCACGCACCACCAGCACGCGCACGTCGGCCTGATTCGTCGCCAGAATGAGCTTGCGCGATTTCTCCGGGTCTTCCAGCACCTCGATGCCGGCGGCGCGCAGCAGCGGCATCGTCTCTTCGAAGATGCGGCCCTTGGATAAAGCCAATGTGATCATTTCACCCTTTCGATGTCGGCACCCAGACCGCGCAGCTTGGTTTCCATCTGGTCGTAGCCGCGGTCCAGATGGTAGATCCGGTCGACCACGGTCTCGCCCTCGGCCACCAGGCCGGCGATCACCAGGCTGGCCGAAGCGCGCAGGTCGGTCGCCATCACGGTGGCGCCCGAGAGTTTGGGCACGCCGACGGCCAGCGCCACGTTGCCGTCGATCTGGATATTGGCACCCAGGCGCACCAGTTCGTTGACGTGCATGAAGCGGTTCTCGAAGATGGTTTCGGTCATTTTCGAGGTGCCATTCGAGATGCAGTTGAGCGCCATGAACTGGGCCTGCATGTCGGTCGGGAAGCCGGGGTATTCGGTGGTGCGGAAACTCTGGGCCTTGAGCCGCCCGGCCGCGCGCACCCGGATGCCGTCCGGAACCGCCAGCACCGTGACACCGGCTTCGCGCAGCTTTTCAATCACGACTTCGAGATGGTCGGCGCGACCATGGCGCAGCAGCACATCGCCGCCGGTGGCGGCCACCGCACACAGGAAGGTGCCGGTCTCGATGCGGTCGGCCACCACCTGGTGCTGGCAACCGTGCAGCGCTTCGACACCCTGGATGCGGATGCGACTGCTGCCGTGGCCCTCGATCTTCGCGCCCATGCTGATCAGCATCTCGGCCAGATCGGGAATCTCGGGCTCCTGCGCTGCGTTCTCCAGAATCGTTTCACCTTCGGCCAGGCACGCCGCCATCAGAAAATTTTCAGTCCCGGTCACCGTGACCATGTCGGTCGTGATGCGCGTGCCGTGCAGGCGCGTGCGTCCGCCCGCCAGTTTGGCATTCATGTAGCCGTGCTCGACCACAATGTCAGCGCCCATGGCGGTCAGGCCCCGGATGTGCTGGTCGACCGGTCGCGAGCCGATCGCGCAGCCACCGGGCAGGGATACCCGTGCCTTGCCGAAACGCGCCAGCAGGGGGCCGAGCGCCAGCACCGACGCACGCATGGTCTTGACCAGTTCGTAGGGCGCCTCTGGCAGGTGCAGGTCGCCGGCGTCGACCGCGAGCGAGCCGTCCTCGTTGCGCTCGGTTGTCACGCCCATGTTGCGGACCAGCTTGATCATGGTGGCCACGTCCTGCAGGCGCGGCACGTTACGCAGCGTGACCGGCTGAGACGTCAACAGACAGGCGCACAGCTCCGGCAGGGCGGCGTTCTTCGCGCCCGAGATCGGCACCTCGCCATGCAAGGACCGACCACCGCGAATCAATAATTTATCCATAGATCCAGTACCGAAAAATCAAGGCCTGCGGGCCGCTTGTCACGGCCTTCAGGGCTCACTTGGGCAGGGCCGCCCATTCGGCCGGCGTGTAGGCCTTGATCGACAGGGCATGCACCTCGTCGGTCTTCATCTTGTCGCCAAGCGTGGCGTACACCATCTGATGCCGCAAGATGGCGCGCTTGCCCTCGAATTCGGGTGACACGATGGTCGAGAACCAATGCCTGCCGTCGCCCTCGAGCGTAATGTGCTGGCACGCCAGGCGGGCGGCAATCATGTCCTTGATCTGTTCTGCATTCATCTCAATCACCCAAAAAAATAGATCAGCAGCTTAACTGCGAATTTTGTAGCCGCTGCGCAGCAATGCCACAGCCACGGCGCTCACGACGAGCAGCGTGCCGCCGACGACCCCCAGGCTGAGCCAGGGCGAGACGTCGCTGATGCCGAAAAAGCCGTAACGAAAACCGTCGATCATGTAGAAGAAAGGGTTCAGGTGGCTCACGGTCTGCCACACCGGCGGCAAAGAATGGATCGAGTAGAAAACGCCGCTCAGGAAGGTCATCGGCATGACGATGAAGTTCTGAAATGCCGCAAGCTGGTCGAACTTCTCGGCCCACAGGCCTGCGATCAAACCAAGCGAGCCCATCAGGGCCGCGCCGAGCACGCCAAACACTGCGATCCACTGCGGCGCGACGAAACTCAGATCGGTGAACGCGAACGCCACGGCGAAGACGCCGAGGCCGACGACAAGCCCCCGCACCACGGCGGCACCGACGTAGGCGACAAACCAGTTCATGTAGGACAAGGGGGTGAGCATCAGGAACACCAGATTGCCCATGACCTTGCTTGCAATCAGCGACGAGGAACTGTTGGCGAACGCGTTTTGCAGCAGGCTCATCATGGCCAGGCCCGGCACCAGGAAAGCGGTGTAGCTGACCTGGCCGTAAACCTTGACGTGCGCCTCCAGCGCATGGCCGAAGATCAAAAGGTAAAGCATGGCCGTGAGCACCGGCCCTGCGATGGTCTGGAACGCCACCTTCCAGAAGCGCAAGACTTCCTTGTAAAAGAGTGTCTGCCAACCCGTCATGCCAGACTCACCCCGTGAACGGAGTCCTTGTTCTGCGTCATGACCTCCAGGAAGACGTCCTCCAGATCAGCCTTGCGGATCTCGACGTCCTGCGCCACCAGGCCGGCTTCGCGCACCGCCGCCAGATAGCGCTCGATCTCATGGGCATCGTGCGCGGGAAACTGGACGATGCGCCCGGTGATGCGGGCCTGATCGGCTAGCACCTTGGGCAACTCGCTGTCGATCTTGAAACGCAGTACGTTGCTCGAGGCCGACTTGAGCAACTCGCTCGTGTGATTAAGCGCCACCACGCGTCCGGTCTTGAGCATGGCAATGCGCCCGCACAGGGCCTCGGCTTCTTCTAGGTAGTGCGTGGTCAGCAACACCGTGCTGCCCTGCTTGTTGAGTCTGGCGATGAATTGCCACAGGGTCTGACGCAACTCGACATCGACACCAGCGGTCGGCTCGTCGAGCACGATCACCGGCGGCTTGTGCACCAGCGCCTGCGCCACCAGAACCCGACGCTTCATACCACCCGAAAGCGCGCGCATGTTCGCACCCGCCTTGTCGGCCAGGCCCAGGCTGTCGAGCAGTTCATCGATCCAGTCGTCGTTGTGCTTGACACCGAAATAGCCGGACTGGAAACGAAGCGCCTCGCGCACGTTGAAGAAAGGATCGAACACCAGTTCCTGCGGTACCACGCCCAGGCAGCGACGCGCCTGCGCGTAATCGAGGGCCACATCGTGACCCAGCACCGAGACCTTACCCGAAGTGGCGCGGGTCAACCCGGCCAGAATGCTGATGAGCGTGGTCTTGCCGGCACCGTTGGGGCCGAGCAGGCCGAAAAATTCGCCCTGCTCGATATCGAGGCTGACGCGGTCCAGCGCCAGAAACGTACCGTTCTGAGCGCCACGCGGCGACGGATAGGCCTTGGAGACCGACTGAAACGAAATGGCGGGCATGACAGTGTTCAGGCGGACGGCAACAAGGCGTTGATACCGTACAGGGCCGCCAAGTCATGCAGGCGGGTCGGCAGGCCACGGATCGAAAAGCGCTTGCCCAAGGCCAGACTTTCACGCCGGAACTCAAGCAGAACCGCCAATGCCGACGAATCGAATCGGGTCAGCGCGCTGGCATCCACGACCACGTCCGCGCCGGTCTGCGCGCGCAAGCCCTGAACCAGCATGCGCAGGCAGGCGTTGGCCTCGGCGTGCGTCAGCTCTTTTGGCAACACCAGCACGTTCAGCCCTTCTTGGCGTTGGTCTTGTTGCGCTCGGTCAGGGTGGCAATCAAGCCGTTGATGCCCTTGGCGCTGATCTCCTGGGCAAACTGGCTGCGGTAGGTTTCGACGAGCCAGACACCCAGCACGTTCATGTTGAAGATCTTCCAGCCGGCGCCCTCGCCGGGCGTTTTTTCCAGGCGGTAGTCAAGCTGGATCGCGTCACCGCGTCCCTTAACCTCTGTGCGCACCACCACCTCCTTGTCCTCGGCGGCAGCGCGCATCGGCTTGATGGCAATGGTCTGGTCGCTGACCTGCGTCAGGGCGCCGGCGTAGGTGCGCACCAGCAGGATCTTGAACTCGTCCTGCAGCAGCTTTTGCTGCTCGGGCGTGGCTTGGCGCCAGTTCGGCCCGACTGCCATGGAGGTCATGCGATGGAAATTCACGTTGGGCATGATCTTGGCATCGACCAGGGCGATGATGCGCGACAGGTCGCCGCTCTGGATCGCCTTGTCGGCCTTGATGGTATCGAGCACCTCGGTCGACAGGCGTTTGATCAGAACGTCGGCAGCTTCGTCGGCGGCGCGCGCAGGCAGGGTCAGGAGGACCGATACGCCCACCATCAGAACTGCGAACAGCTGACGCAAAAAACGGATATTCATGGTTTGACTTTCTCTGGTCCGGGAACTCCGGCATTGTTTAACGTTTCAGTCGCGTTATTGGTTGGCTTGGCGGGCGTTGTCCCGGCTTCGGCACCGGCCGGATTCGTTGCGTCCGATGCCTCGGGCGCACTTTCTTCATCGGGCGGGTTGCCATCGAAAATGACGCTGCGCCGGCGCTGGAAATAGGCGTCACGCAGGAAGCTGTATCGGTCCAGCGCTGCTTCTTCCAGCATGTTGCCGGCCTTGAGCAGATCGGAGCGATTATCGATGCCCCGGATGACCGTCGCGGTGTTGCGGGTCGGGACATGCGGGACATTGGCGACAAGATCGCCCTTCCAGTCCACGGGCAGAGCCGCTGCATCGCGCAGGGATGAGGGGCCAAGCACGGGCAAGACCAGATAAGGGCCCGGCGCCACGCCCCAGTAGCCCAGTGTGTGACCAAAGTCCTTGCTGTGTTTTTCGATGTCCATCTCGGTGGCAACATCGAAAATACCGCCCCAGCCCAAAACCGTATTGACACCGACGCGCTTGAGGCTGTCGAACGCAGCTTGACCCTTGAACTGCAGGCTGTTGTTCACAAACGACCAGACGTCTTCGAGGTTCTCGAAAAAATTGCCGATGCCCTGGCGCACGCGCTCGGGGATCACGTCACGGTAGGTCATGGCCACCGGTTTGAGGACGGCCGTATCGAGCGCATCGTTGAATCGGTAAACGCCACGATTGAAGGGCTCCAGGGGATCGCGCGGGTTCGCGGTGGGTCCGCTGGCGCATCCCGTCAATGCCAACACAACCAGCAACACACCCGTCCACAGGCTCCGCGCCCGGCCCGGATCGACACAAGAAGGCAAGGTCCGGGACATGGCTACTTCTTCCCTTTGGCACCATCGGGGGCACTGCCCTCGGCCGCCTTGCTGTAGAGGAACTGGCTGATCATGCTTTCCAGGACCATGGCCGACTGGGTGCTGGTCACGGTATCGCCCTCGGCGAGGGTCTTCTCGTCGGCGCCGGGCTCCATGCCGAGGTACTGCTCGCCGAGCAGGCCGCTGGTCAGTATCTTCAGGGAGCTATCCTTCGGAAAGGCATAGCGGTTCTCCATGGCAAGCGTGACGCGGGCCTGGAACGTCTTGTCGTCAAAGGCGATTCGCTCGACCCGACCCACCACCACGCCGGCGCTGCGCACCGCCGCCTTGGGCTTGAGGCCACCAATGTTGTCGAACTTCGCGGTCAGCGTGTAGCTCTTCTGAAAACTCAGACTCAGCAGGTTCGCCGACTGCAGGGCAAGAAACAGGATGGCGACGGCGCCGATCAGGACAAAAAGTCCGACCCAAACATCATTCTTTGAACGCTGCATAAAACACCTATTTCACTTTCAATATCCAAATATCCGCTGCGCACAGGGCCGATCGCAAGGAATTCAAATCGTAAACATCATCGCGGTCAGGATGAAATCGAGTCCCAGCACCGCCAGCGACGAAACCACCACGGTGCGGGTCGTCGCACTGGCCACACCCTCAGGCGTTGGCTGGGCATCGAAACCCTGCAACAGAGCGACAAAAGTCACGGTAAAGCCAAACACGATGCTCTTGATGACGCCGTTGCCAAGATCCTGCCAGACGTCGACACCTTCCTGAATCTGGCTCCAGAACGAACCGCCGTCGACACCGATCATGACCACGCCGACGGCCCAGCCGCCGATGATGCCCATGGCGCTGAACACGGCCGCCAGCAGGGGCATTGTGATGACGCCAGCCCAGAACCGCGGCGCCAGCACGCGCAGCACCGGATCCACCGCCATCATCTCCATGACGCTGATCTGCTCACCGGCCTTCATGAGGCCGATTTCAGCGGTCAGCGAGGTGCCGGCGCGCCCGGCAAACAGCAGCGCGGTCACCACCGGCCCCAACTCGCGCACCAGTGTGAGCGTCACAAGAAGCCCGAGAGCGGACGAAGAACCATAGCGCTGCAGGGTGTAGTAGCCCTGCAGCCCGAACACGAAGCCGACGAACAGGCCGGAGACGGCGATGATGGCCAGCGAGTAATTGCCCAGGAAATGGATCTGGTCGCGGATCAGGCCGAAACGCTTCAGGCTGGAGCCCAACGTGATCAACAAACGCAGGAACAGGCGCGCGCCATGCCCCAGGTCGGCCAATTGGGACCGCACGGCAAAGCCGACGTCACCTGGTTTGTACCAGCTCATGCCGCAACACCCAATCCAAAATCGGCATCGACGGAGGGGCCGGGGTAATGGAAACGCACCGGCCCGTCGGACAGGGCGTTGACATACTGGTACACGAGCGGGTCCGTGCTGTGGAGCACCTCGGCCGGCGTGCCTTGCGTCGCCAGCTTGCCGTTAGCCAGAATGATCACGTGGTCTGCAATCGCGAGCGTCTGCTCAAGCTCATGCGAGACAAAAATGCTGGTCAAGCCCATCGAGTCGTTGAGTTCGCGAATCAGGCGGGCAGAGGTGCCGGTCGAGATCGGGTCGAGCCCGGAAAACGGCTCGTCGTACATGACCAGGTCGGGGTCGAGCGCGATCGCCCGCGCCAGCGCAACGCGTCGCGCCATGCCGCCGGAGATCGCACTGGGCATCAGATCAAAGGCCCCGCGCAGGCCGACCGCGTTGAGTTTCATCAGCACGATGTCACGAATCAGGGCGTCCGGGAGGTCGGTGTGCTCGCGCAGCGGAAAGGCGACATTTTCAAACACCGAGAGGTCGGCGAACAAGGCGCCGAACTGAAACAGCATGCCCATGCGGCGGCGGGCCGCATAGAGCTGCGCCTGATCCATGACAGTGACGTCCTGCCCATCGAACAGCATTTCGCCGGACTGGGCCCGGTTCTGCCCGCCGATCAGCCGCAGGATCGTGGTCTTGCCGCCGCCTGAAGCGCCCATCAGCGCCGTCACCTTGCCGCGCGGCACCGAGACGGAAATGTCGTCCAGAATCACGCGCTCGCCGTACCCGAAGGTCAGGTGACGCAATTCGACGAGAGATTCAGATACTGGTGCGGCCATGGTGGGGAAAAAAATGGCCGGGCTGGCCCGGCACCCCGAATCATACGGGATTACCCGCAAACGAGACTTGATGCCGACTCCAGCCCTTCACCGCGGCAGAACGCTCTGGCCCATCAGGAATTCGTCGATAGCGCGCGCCGCCTGCCGGCCTTCGCGGATCGCCCACACGACCAGACTCTGACCGCGCCGGATGTCGCCGGCGGAAAAGACCTTGGGCACGTTGGTGGCATAGCCGCCGCTCAGCTCGGTGCTCGCCTTGGCATTGCCGCGCGCGTCCGTCTCGACACCGAAGGCCGACAATACTGATGCGACCGGGCTAACAAAACCCATCGCAAGCAGCACCAGATCGGCCTTGATCACCTGCTCGCTGCCCGCCACCTCGACCATCTTGCCGTCTTTCCATTCGACGCGCACGGTCTTGAGCCCCGTGACCTTGCCTTTTTCGCCGATGAACTCCTTGGTCGAAATCGCGAATTCGCGCTGACAGCCCTCGTCATGACTGGAACTGGTGCGCAGCTTCAAAGGCCAATAAGGCCAGGTCATGGGGCGGTTCTCTTCCACCGGTGGCTGCGGCATCACCTCGAACTGCGTGACACTGGCCGCGCCATGGCGGTTGCTGGTGCCAACGCAATCGGAGCCGGTGTCGCCGCCGCCGATCACGATCACGTGCTTGCCATCGGCGCGCAACTGACCCTTGACTTTGTCGCCAGCATTGACCTTGTTCTGCTGCGGCAGGAACTCCATGGCGAAATGAATGCCGTCGAGCTCACGCCCCGGCACGGGCAGGTCACGTGACTGCTCGGCACCACCGGTCAGCACAATCGCGTCGAAGTCCTTCTGCAACTGCTCCGCGCTGATGCTCTCCCTGGCCCAGTTGGTGACCTTGCTGCCCTTGGGCAGGGCGCCGACCAGCACGCCGGTGCGAAAGCTCACGCCTTCCTTCTGCATCTGTTCAACACGACGGTCGATATGCGACTTCTCCATTTTGAAATCGGGAATGCCGTAGCGCAGCAGCCCGCCGACGCGATCGTTCTTCTCGAATACGGTGACATCATGGCCGACGCGCGCCAGTTGCTGGGCTGCTGCCATGCCGGCCGGACCGGAGCCGACGACGGCCACTTTCTTGCCGCTCTTGTGCGCCGGTGGCTGCGCCTGGACCCAGCCCTCGTTCCAGGCACGGTCGATGATGGCGTGCTCTATCGATTTGATTCCGACCGCCGCATCATTGACGTTGAGCGTGCAAGCCGCCTCGCACGGAGCCGGGCAGATGCGGCCGGTGAACTCGGGAAAGTTGTTGGTGCTATGCAGCACCGCGATCGCATTCTTCCAGTCACCGCGGTACACCAGGTCGTTGAAATCCGGAATGATGTTGTTGACCGGGCAGCCGTTGTTGCAGAACGGCGTGCCGCAGTCCATGCAGCGCGCTGCCTGCAGCTTGGCCTGGGGCTCATCCAGACCGACCACAAATTCGCGGTAATGCTTGAGCCGCTCGACCGCCGGCCTGTAACCTTCTTCGATGCGCCCCAACTCCATGAAGCCCGTTATTTTTCCCATGATTCCTGTCCTTTTCGTCTTTGGCTGATTCAAGCGCCCCGGTTAGGCCGGGGCGCTCGCGCGCTTATTTGGCTGGCGCCGCCTCTTCCCTGGTCGCCACCTGAGCGCGAGCGGTAAGCGCCTGCGCTTCCTTGCGCGCGTGGAGCTCACCCAGAGCCCGCTTGTACTCCAGCGGGAAGACCTTGACGAACTTGAGGCGCGAGCTCTCCCAGTTGTCCAGCAACTCGCGCGCGCGCTTGCTGCCGGTCCAGCGGTTGTGCTCTTCGAGCAGTTTGCGCAGCTGCGCTTCGTCGCTCTGCCCGCGGTGCCACAGGCCCACGCCCAGCGCAGCGGTCTGTTCCGCCGTCGTCAATACCTTTTCCATCGTCACCATGGCCGTGTTGCAGCGCTTGGCAAACTGACCGTCTTCGTCATAGACGTAGGCGATCCCGCCGCTCATGCCGGCAGCAAAATTGCGCCCGGTCTTGCCCAGCACCGCGACCGTGCCGCCGGTCATGTACTCGCAGCCATGGTCGCCCGTGCCTTCGACCACGGTCGTTGCCCCGGACAGGCGCACGGCGAAGCGCTCGCCGCCGACGCCGCTGAAGAAGGCCTCGCCGCTGGTGGCGCCGAACATCACCGTGTTGCCGACGATGGTGTTACGGATCGCCTCGCCACGGAAATCGATGCTGGGGCGCACCACGATGCGCCCACCCGATAGGCCCTTGCCGGTGTAGTCGTTGGCGTCACCGATCAGGTACAGGGTGATGCCCCGGGTCAGGAAGGCGCCGAAAGACTGGCCGCCGGTACCCTCGAGCTGGATGCGGATGGTGTCATCGGGCAAGCCTTCCGGATGTACCTTGGTCACCGCACCCGACAGCATGGCACCGACGGAACGGTTGACGTTGCGCGCGACTTCCATGAACTGGACTCTTTCGCCCCGGTCGATGGCAGCACGGCTCTTGGCGATCAGTACGTTGTCCAATGCTTTCTCCAGGCCGTGGTCCTGTTCCAGCGTCTGGAAACGGGGCACATCGGCTGGCACCGATGGCATCGCAAACAGGCGGCTGAAGTCCAGCCCGCTGGCTTTCCAGTGCGCAATGCCTTGGCGCGTGTCGAGCAGGTCGGCGCGGCCGATCATGTCGTCGAACTTGCGGATGCCGAGTTGGGCCATGATTCTGCGCACTTCTTCAGCGATGAAGAAGAAATAGTTCACCACGTGCTCGGGCTTGCCGGAGAACTTCCTGCGCAGCACCGGGTCTTGTGTTGCAACACCCACCGGACAGGTGTTGAGGTGGCACTTGCGCATCATGATGCAGCCTTCAACCACCAGCGGTGCCGTGGCAAAGCCGAACTCGTCGGCGCCGAGCAGAGCACCAATCACGACGTCGCGACCGGTCTTCATCTGGCCATCGACCTGGACCCGGATGCGGCTGCGCAGGCGGTTGAGCACCAGGGTCTGCTGGGTTTCCGCCAGGCCGATTTCCCATGGGCTGCCCGCGTGCTTGATCGACGACCAGGGCGAGGCGCCGGTGCCACCGTCGTGCCCTGCAATCACCACATGGTCGCTCTTGCACTTGGCCACACCGGCGGCGACGGTGCCGACACCGATCTCGCTGACCAGCTTGACGCTGATGCTCGAATGCGGCGCCACGTTCTTGAGGTCGTGAATTAGTTGTGCCAGGTCTTCGATGGAATAGATATCATGGTGCGGCGGCGGCGAAATCAGGCCAACGCCTGGCACCGAGTAGCGCAGGCGGCCGATGTAATCGGACACCTTGCCACCGGGCAACTGGCCGCCTTCACCGGGCTTGGCGCCCTGCGCCATCTTGATCTGGATCTGGTCTGCGCTGCTCAGGTACTCGGCCGTGACACCAAAACGGCCCGATGCGACCTGCTTGATGCGCGAGCGCAGCGAATCGCCGGCCTGCAGCGGCAGGTCGACCTCGACCACATCGGCGCCGATCACGCTCTTGAGCGTGTCGCCCTGCTTGATCGGAATGCCCTTGAGTTCGTTGCGGTAGCGCGCCGGGTCTTCCCCGCCCTCGCCCGTGTTGCTCTTGCCGCCGATGCGGTTCATGGCGACAGCCAGCGTGGCATGGGCCTCCGTTGAAATCGAGCCCAGCGACATGGCGCCAGTGGCGAAACGCTTGACGATTTCCTTGGCTGATTCGACCTCTTCCAGCGGGATGGCCTTGGCCGGGTCAAGCTTGAACTCGAACAGCCCACGCAAGGTCATGTGGCGCTTGCTCTGGTCGTTGATGAGCTGGGCGTATTCCTTGTAGGTGTTCCAGTTGTTGGCGCGCGTCGAGTGCTGCAGCTTGGCAATCGCATCCGGGCTCCACATGTGCTCTTCACCGCGCGCGCGCCAGGCATATTCGCCACCGGCGTCGAGCATGGTTTCGAGCACCGGATCGGCACTGAACGCCTGCTTGTGCATGCGGATCGCTTCTTCGGCGATCTCGAAGACGCCAATGCCTTCGACCCGGCTCGGCGTACCGGTGAAGTACTTGTTGACGGTGTCGGTGCTCAGCCCGATGGCTTCGAACAGCTGGGCGCCGCAATAGCTCATGTAGGTCGAGACCCCCATCTTCGACATGATCTTGGACAGGCCTTTGCCAACCGCCTTCACATAGTTGTAGATGGCTTTGTCAGCCGAGAGCGCACCGGGCAGGTCCTGATGCATGTTGGCCAGGGTCTCCATCGCCAGGTAGGGGTGCACCGCTTCGGCGCCGTAACCGGCGAGCACGCCGAAGTGATGCACCTCGCGCGCCGTGCCGGTCTCGACCACCAGTCCGGCGGTCGTGCGCAGGCCCGCACCCACCAGATGCTGGTGAATGGCAGACAAGGCCAGCAGCGCGGGGATCGCCACCTGGGTCGCGCTGATGCCGCGGTCGCTCACGATCAGGATGTTGTTGCCGCCCTTGATCGCGTCCACCGCTTCGGCGCACAGCGAAGCCAGTTTGGCTTCCACACCTTCGTGACCCCAACTCAACGGGTACGTGATATTCAGCGTATGACTGCGGAACTTGCCCTGCGTGTGCTTTTCGATGTCGCGCAACTTGGCCATGTCGGCAAAGTCCAGGATCGGCTGGCTCACTTCCAGGCGCATCGGCGGATTGACTTGGTTGATGTCGAGCAGATTCGGTTTCGGACCAATGAAGGAAACCAGCGACATCACGATGGCCTCGCGGATCGGGTCGATCGGCGGATTGGTCACCTGGGCGAACAACTGCTTGAAGTAGTTGTAGATCGGCTTGTTGCGGTCCGACAGCACGGCCAGCGGACTGTCGTTGCCCATTGAGCCAAGCGCTTCCTCGCCAGCGGCAGCCATGGGTGCGATCAGGAACTTGAGGTCTTCCTGCGTAAATCCGAAGGCCTGCTGACGATCGAGCAGGCTGACAACGCTTTCTGACGCCGAGGCCGGTTCGCCGCCGCCCACCACGTCGTCAAGCCGGATGCGCAGGTTGTCGATCCACTGCTTATAGGGTTTGCTGTTGGCCAACCGGGCCTTGAGCTCGTCGTCATCGACCATGCAGCCCTGCTCCAGATCAATCAGGAACATCTTGCCCGGCTGCAGGCGCCACTTGCGCACGATCTTGTTCTCGGGCACTGGCAACACGCCGGACTCGGATGCCATGATGACCAAGTCATCGTCGGTGATGCAATAGCGCGAAGGCCGCAATCCGTTGCGATCCAGCGTCGCGCCGATCTGGCGCCCGTCCGTGAACACGATCGAAGCAGGGCCGTCCCAAGGCTCGAGCATGGCGGCGTGGTACTCATAGAAGGCCTTGCGGCGCTCGTCCATCGTGGTGTGCTGCTCCCAGGGTTCGGGGATCATCATCATCACGGCCTGACTGATCGGGTAGCCGGCCATCGTCAGCAGTTCGAGGCAGTTATCGAAGGTGGCGGTGTCCGACTGGCCGGGAAAGGTGATCGGGTAGAGTTTCTGCAGATCGGGGCCGAGCACTGGCGAAGACATGACGCCTTCACGGGCCTTCATCCAGTTGTAATTGCCCTTGACCGTATTGATTTCGCCGTTGTGCGCCACGTAGCGGTAGGGGTGCGCCAGAGGCCATTCTGGAAAGGTGTTGGTCGAGAAACGCTGGTGCACAAGACCCAGGGCCGAGACACAGCGCACATCGGATAAATCCGAGAAGTAGGTGCCAACTTGATCAGCCAGCAGCAGACCTTTGTAAATGACCGTCCGGCTCGACATGCTGGGCACGTAGTACTCTTTGCTGTGCTTGAGCTTGAGCGCCTGGATGTTGGCGCTGGCGGTCTTGCGGATCACGTACAGCTTGCGTTCGAGCGCATCCTGCACGATGACGTCATTGCCACGACCAATGAACACCTGTCGAATGACCGGTTCCTTCTTGCGCACATTCGGCGACATCGGCATCTCGTGGTTCACCGGCACATCGCGCCAACCCAGCAGCACCTGGCGCTCGGCCTTGATCGCGCGCTCCATCTCCTGTTCACAGGCCAGGCGCGAGGCGTGCTCCTTGGGGAGGAATATCATTCCCACGCCATATTCGCCCGGCGGTGGCAGGGTTACGCCCTGCGCTGCCATCTCCTCGCGGTAAAGCGCGTCAGGCAACTGGATCAAGATGCCGGCGCCGTCGCCCATCAGCTTGTCCGCGCCGACGGCACCGCGATGATCGAGGTTCTCCAGTATCTTGAGCGCATTCTTGACGATGTCATGCGACTTGGCGCCCTTGATGTGGGCCACAAAGCCCACACCACAAGAGTCATGCTCTTGCGCAGAAGAATACAAACCGTGTTCTTGGAGATGAGCGATCTCGGCAACCGTTGTCATGGCGCGTTCCTAAAAATATCAGAGCTGAGGAGAATACCGCAATGCAACAAAAGTGCCAAGCGAATTAATTGGGGTCAGATTCCAATTGTTTGTATCTGAAATTTATCTAGATTTAATTAGGGACACATCAAAATGATAGCATTGATGCGCATATATATAGGCTATTCGCGTGCTAATTCGTCTATTTTGAAATGGAGACCGGTCTTCCGGCACCGCGTTTGCTGACGCGGCGTTCAGTCTTTTCTTGCAGATCTGCTACAAAATCTGGCTCACCCAGCGCCCAGCCACGTAGGGTCGAATCGGTTAGCGCAGCTTGTTGCGCCGGATTGACGCCTGCCTGCACCAAATCGGCATACGCGGCTTCCCGCGCGAAAGGCGTATTGCCAAGTTCCCACATCAGGGCATGCGGCGTGATGAGTTTGTCAATGCGCAGACCCGCGTAGTGCGCATGGCTTGACCAAGGATAGTCAGCCGGGGTCGCCGCCAGACCTGCGCGGACCGGATTTAGGTCGATGTAGACCATGCAGGCCAGCAGATAACGCTC
>CAIKMZ010000072.1 GCA_903828665.1 uncultured beta proteobacterium | reverse complement strand
GGTGGCGGGCTTTGCGATACCGGCAGCCAACTTCACAGTGGTCGGGCCGCCAGCCAACCACATGCCGATCACGACCGCGTGCGAGACCTGTCACGTCGGCGCCGGTTCGAGCGTGACCAGCCTGCCGGTGGGCAATGGCGCCAAGTTCAGCAATTCGCTGTTCAGCCACAACGGCATCACCAACAACTGCGTGGCCTGCCACGGGCCGAGCATCACGGGGGCTAGCTTTGCCGGGGTCAGCCAGATCGTGGTGATGCCGCCGACAACGCCTGCCGGTGTCGCCACATCGCACATACCGTCGTCAACGACGTGTGAATCCTGTCACCTGGGATCGACGCCGAACGGACTGGTGGCGGCCTCCAGCAGCAAGACCGCGCCGGGCACGGCGTTCGCGACGCCGGCGCCGACCACGACGCAGATCCATGCCGGGATCACCGGTGGCTGCAACGCCTGTCACGAAACCAACTACGTCTGGATGGGGATGAGTGCCTATCCGATTGCGCCGACGACCCTGACCTCGGGCGCGCAGTACACAGGCTTCCACAGCCGGCCCAAGACGACGGCCAGCACCTACAGCGTGGCCGACGCGGCACACCCGACCACGGGCGACTGTTCACAGTGCCACAGCGGGGTGAACTACTTCTCCGGGCAGACCATGCCGTCGAACCACATCCCGACTTCGAGCACCGCGACCTGCACGGCTTGCCACACCTCGACCGACTATGCGGCGATGCCGACCCTGGCCAATATCCATGCCAATGCGCCGAGCACTACCAGCAATTGCGCGCAGTGCCATGCGGCCAGCGTGGTGGCGGGCTTTGCGATACCGGCAGCCAACTTCACAGTGGTCGGGTCGCCAGCCAACCACATGCCGATCACGACCGCGTGCGAGACCTGTCACGTCGGCGCCGGTTCGAGCGTGACCAGCTTGCCGGTGGGCAATGGCGCGAAGTTCGGCAATTCGCTGTTCAGCCACAGCGGCATCACCAACAACTGCGTGGCCTGCCACGGGCCGAGCATCACGGGGGCGAGCTTTGCCGGGGTCAGCAAGATCGTGGTGATGCCGCCGACCTCGCCGGTCGGGGCCTCGTCGCACATACCGTCGTCAACCGTTTGCGAGAACTGTCATCTCGGGTCGACGCCGAGCGGATCGGTGGCGGCCTCCGGCAGCAAGACGGCGCCGGGCACCGCGTTTGCGACGCCGATACCCACCACGACCCAGATTCACGCCGGGATCACCGGTGGCTGCAATGCCTGCCACGACACCAACTATGTCTGGATGGGGATGAGCGTCTATCCGATCTCTCCGACGACGCTGAGTGCAACGGCGCAGTACATCGGCTTCCACAGCCGGCCTGTGGCAACGGCCAGCACCTACAGCGTGGCCGATGCGGCGCACCCGGCCACCGGAGACTGTTCGCAGTGCCATAGCGGCGTGAACTACTTTGCCGGCGGCGTCAAACCGGCCGGTCACATGCCGACCACGGGCGCCTGCGCCACCTGCCACATCGTCGCGGGTGACTACTCGGTCGCGGGGCTCGCGAGCAACACGGTATTGCACACGGGCATCACGAGCGGCTGCATCACCTGCCACACGGCAGGAGCCGGCGCCGGTCCGTTTGCAGGCTGCACGACGCAGGCTGCCTGCGCATCGCTGCCGCCCGTGACCTATCAGCCCAAGGTCATGCCCCTGGTGGCTGGCGGCTCGCCGACCGCGCCATCCTCATCGACCCATGTGCCGGCCGTCGGCGTTGCCTGCGAAGCGTGCCACTCGGCCAGCGTGTTTACTTCTTTCGTCGGCATGAACATGAAGGGCAACACCAACGCGCACGTCGCGGTTCAAACAGCAGACCCGACCTGCATCACCTGCCATGAAGGCGGCTACAAGTGGTACGGCGTCACCAACCTGGTGACCGCATCGGTCGGCCACCACAGTCGCAAGGCGGGGCAAGACTGCGTTTCATGCCATACCAAGGTCTATACCAAATTCAGCGGCGCCGCGGCCCGGGTTCGACCGATCATGCGTGGCGCGCTCAACACGATCAATCAGCGTGTCATGCCGGACGCCAGCTTTGGCCTGTCGGTCCTGAGCGGTGAGGAACAGCCGTTCAGCCATGCCGGTGTCCTGCCCGGGCAGTGCCAAACCTGCCACAACGGGCAAGCGGCGGTCGGGATGCCAGCCAGACACCTGCAGACACGTCTGTCATGCGACAACTGTCACCGCAGCACCGCGTGGAAGCCGGCACAGTTCAGCCACCAGGGCGTCGTGCCGAGCCAGTGTCAGACCTGTCACAACAGTGTGGTCGCCGGCGGTAAATCGGGCGGGCATTTTGTGACCACCAGGTCCTGCGACACCTGTCACCGCACGGTGGCCTGGCTGCCGGTTTCCTATGCGCATATGTCACCCTTGTACCAGCCGCAGCCGGACAAGAGCACTTGCGTGAGCTGCCACGTCATCAATGGCGAAATCATTCCGAGGCAGATGCGCGGCAACAACCGACCCAAGCCCATTCCGGTGCGTCCGGCGCCATGAACGGGACTTTCACCATGCGCCGCGCGTTGCGTGCACGCTTCAACCATCAAAACCGGGGCCGGCCGCAGACGCCGGAGCCCAGAGGAGGCAGGTAATCATGCAAAGTCAAAACGCGATCAAGTCCTGGCTGCTGGCCACCGCGGCACTGGTGCTCGCTGTTCAGGTCGGCGCCCAAACCTTGGCAGAGGTGAGCGTCACTGTGCAAGGTGACGACGTTGTGGCACATGTCGGCTTTTCCGGCTCGGTGCGATTGGTGCAGCAAACGCCCCCGACGCCCTCGGAATTTTTTCAATTTCAAGTTGAATTGCTCGCACCAGACGAGACGTCGCTGACACAGCGTACTGCGGATTCGCGTCGTGTGGCCGGAACGGCTGCAACACCCGAGTTTGCCTTGATGCTGAATGTGACCCCGAACCGGACCACGCGGCAAATGACCTTGCAACTGACTCAGGCGGCGTCGGTGCGGGCGCGACAGGGCCATAGTCCCGATGTTATCGATATTGTGTTTACCGGGTACGCGTTGGTGCATGCGGCGGCGCTTCCATCCGGACAAAAGCCGGTGGGTGCCGCGCTGCAGCCAGATCTGGCAATGCCAGTTCCGGCGACGACACCGCCGGCCACCGTGGCCTCGCCGGAAGTCGAAGCCCGAGCCGCTGAATTGATGGCAACCGCCAAGGATGCCTTGAGCAAGGGCCGCAACGACAGCGCCATCGCCCAGCTGAACCAACTGCTGCTGTTGCCGCCCAATTCGACAACACAGGACGCGCAGGAAATGATCGGCCTGGCCTGGGAACGCTCGGGCGACCTGGGTCGCGCCAAGATGGAGTACGAGCTGTACCTCAAGCTTTTCACGGTTGGTGAGGGTGCCCAGCGGGTTGCACAGCGACTGGCTTCGATGGGTGCCGCCCCGGGCAGGTCCGACACGCCGGCGCAAGCTGCCGAACTCGAGAAGGCCAAACAGGGCGGACTCAAGTACACCGGCAGCATCGCGCAGTATTACTTTGGCGGCAAGTCGCGCAGCCAGTCGCTGGTGAATCTGGATTCGGGGATCGACCAGGCCACGCTGACCAAGACGACCGAGTCGGCGCTGGTGAGCAGCCTTGATCTGGGCGCACGCTACACCACGGAAGAGTCCGACGTGCGGGTCGTCTTGCGCGGCACCGGATCGGCCAACCTGTCGACGGAGTCGAGGAACGAGAGCACGGTAAGCGCGGCCTACGTCGATTACCGGCAGATTTCAAGCGGGCTGGCGCTGCGACTGGGCCGGCAGTCGGCGATCAATGGGGGTTTGCTGGGCATGTTCGACGGCCTGTCGCTGACCTATCCGGTGCGTCCGGGCTTGCGCGTGAACCTGATGGGGGGCGTGCCGGCCAATCCGGTGATCACGGCTCCGTCGGAGCGTCTCTATGCCGCGTTGGTCGAACTGGACTCGATCCTGACCAATCTGAACGGTGACATGTACATCGTTGACCAGACAACCGAGGGCATCACGAATCGACGCGCTCTCGGGGCCGAGTTGCGCTACTCCGACGAGCACGGTTCTCTGTACACGCTCCTCGATTACGATCAGATCCTCAATGCTGTGAATGCGTTTTCGGTGCAGGGATCGGTGCAAGGAGCCGGGCAGACCACCTACACGCTGTTGCTGGACTCGCGTCGGGCACCCTCGCTGCTGATGACCAATGCCCTGATCAGTACCGGTGATCCTTCATTGAGCAGTCTGATGCAACGACTGAACCTGAGCCTGGACGAAGTCGCCTTGCTGGCGAAATCGACATCGGCGCAGGCACGCCAGATCCTGTTCAGCGCGTCCAGGCCGATTTCGGAAAAGTGGCAGGCCACCGGCGATATCCGCTACAGCGACGTCGGCGAGTTGCCGGCCGTTGGAAACTTTGAAGCGACCCCCGCGACCGGTGGGCAGCGCGGCCTGTCGTTGCAACTGACGGGTACGAACATTTACTCCAAGCGCGACATCAACAATTTCAACCTGAGCTTCTTGTCGACGCCATCCTTTCGCGGGACGCAACTGGCCTATAACAACCTGACCGGCTTTGACGACAACCGGATCACGGTCGAGCCTTCGCTGCGCTACTACGTGCAGAACGACACACTGGGCTCCAGGATGTCGCGCATCACGCCCGGCCTGCGCGGCTCCTACACCCTCTCGAAAAAGACCAGCGTGATGGGTGAGTTGATGATCGAGCGTTCGACCAACGAGGGCCCGACGAATCAGGACACGACGACCTCGGCGTTCTTCTACTTCGGCGTGCGATATGAGTTATTCTGAACCGCAAGCCCAAGGCGGCCTGGCGCCTGGCCGCACCTTGTTCCGCGCCACCGGGCTCTGGCTTGCCCTGGCCGTTCTGGTTCTCATGGTGCTGGGCGGCGCTTATCTCTATGAAGCCGCGAAATCCGCGCCACCGGTCGCTGTCGGGCCCCAGGCCGCGCCTGACAGTTCGGCGCCGGCGGCCAGCTCCGCGCCCAAGCCGCTCAAGGCCTTGTCGGACGAACAGCTGGAACGCACGATTGCACAGTCGCTGATCCAGACGCAAAGCGAGCCCAAGAATGCATCGGCCTGGGCCATGCTCGCGCACTCCTACGCCATGCTGGGCAAGTTTGCGGAGTCGGCAAAGGCCTACGCGACGCTGGCGCAATTGCTGCCGCGTGATGCTCAGGTGCTGGCCGACCATGCCGATGTGCTGGCAGTGGTCAACGGCCGATCGTTCAAGGGCGAGCCGATTGCCTTGCTCAAGCGCGCGTTGGCAATCGACCCCGCGAATGCCAAGGCCCTGGTCCTGATGGGTTCGGCTTCGTTTGAAGCGCAGGACCCGACCCAGGCGATGTCGTATCTGGAACGTGCGCGCGCGGCGGCGAGCGATCCGGCGCTGCGGCGCGACATCGACGCCAGCCTGGCGCAGGCGAAGGCCTCGGCAGCGACGGCCGCGCCGGTCCAGGCCAAGGCCAGCGGCAATGCCGTCGGAGCCGGCGCAGTGGCTCAGGTATCGGGGCGCGTATCGTTGGCCGAAGGATTGCGCGCCAAGGCGCCGGCCCAGGCCACGCTGTTCCTGTACGCGCGTCCGGTCGATGGCTCGCGCATGCCGGTCGCCTTCCTGCGCCGATCCGTCACCGACCTGCCGCTGAACTTCAGCCTCGACGACTCGATGGGGATGGTTCCGAATGTGAGCCTGTCCAAGTTCTCGTCGGTCGTTGTGGTGGCACGCATTTCCGTCCGCGGCGATGTGACGCCGGCCGCCGGGGACCTGGAAGGCGTCTCGGCGCCGGTCCCTGTCGGGAGCAAGAACGTCAAGCTGGAAATCACCGAGGTGCTGAAGTGAGGGCTGCGGCAGGGCGGACCTGCATGCGGATGCTTCGGCCTTGCGTGCTGGCATCGTGTGTCGCGCTGTTCGGTGCAACCGAGGCGCAAGCCGTGCTCGGAGCGCATGCCGACACGGTGCAGGCAGATCAGGTCCGCTTCCAGGGCGTGCGTGCCAGTCGCGTGCTGCCGCAGATGACGGCCCATGAAATCAGCCTGCCCGATGGTTCGACGGTCAAGGAATATGTGAACGCCTCCGGGCTGGTCTTTGCGGTCGCATGGCGGACCCGCCTGAAGCCCGATCTGGCGAACTTGCTCGGGTCGACTGTCAGCGTTGCTGCGGCCGGTGACCCGCGTGGCGCGGGTGTGGCCGGCAGCAAGGCGCCGCGCTTGGTGCGCCAGGCCAATCTCGTTGTTCACCAGGGCGGTCGCATGAATGCGTTTGCCGGATTGGCCTATGTGCCAAATCTCGTGCCGGAGGGTTTCGATGCCGACAGCTTGCGCTAGGCCCGGCCTGTTGCTGGCGGCACTGTGGGTGCTGTTTGTTTGCGTCGGCTGCGGCGGCGGCAGCTCGTCGGTCACCACCTACTCCGGCGGCCTGATCCCCGCCACCACCGTCAGCCTGGATATGCCGACCGGCGCCAACACAACCGAGGTAATCGTCGACGGCGGGCCGGCCAGTTTTTCGTTCGGCGCGATGAACACGCCCTACGTCACGGTCACCGTATGCGCGCCGAACTCAAGCAGTTGCGTGACGATCGACCATGTTTTTCTTGACACCGGGTCCTACGGGCTGCGCGTGCTCAAAAGTCGCGTCAGCAGCTTGTCACTGCCCGCGCTGACACTGGCGGCCGATGCGCAGCGGCAGACGCCGGCCGGCACGGCGGTCGAGTGTTACCCCTTTGTTCTCGGTGGCGTGTGGGGGCCGCTGGCACGCGCCGATGTGCACATGGCCGGCGAGACCGCCACGGCCATTCCGATCCAGCTGATTGACGACACCGGCAGCGGCCAGCTTGCGGTACCGGCCGACTGCATCGCGGCGGCCGGGGGCCCCTCATCGAGCGGCCAGTCGCCCATATTCGACTCCGCCGCTTCGCTGCAGGCCAACGGCATCCTGGGCATCGGCATGATGGGTTTCGACTGCGGGTTGACCTGCAGCACGGGCAACTATGCGGGATTTCACATCCAGTATTACGTTTGCCCGGATCAGGTCACCGCCAATTGCCAGGCGGCGGCCATTGCAAGCGATCAGCAGACGCAGAATCCGGTCGTGCATTTTGTTCCCGATGATGGCAATCCGCAGCCTGACAACAACGGCACCATCATCAGCCTGCCGGCTTTGCCGACCCTGGGCGCGGGCGTGGCCAGGGGGCGGCTCGTGTTCGGCATCGGTACGCGCGGCAACAACCAGATCGCACCGGGCGCGACGATGCTGCGCGTCGATGCCAACCCGGCGAGCCCGGCTTACCTCTACTTCACCACGACCATCGGCACAACAAGCTATCCCTACAGCTACATCGACAGCGGCTCCAATGCCTATTTCTTCAATGACGCCAGCATCCGGCAAAGCTGCAGCAGTTCAGCCGGCGGCCAGAGCGGCGGCTGGTATTGCCCGAGCGGCACGGTAGCGGTGCTGCGCCGTGCGAGCCTGAGCGACGCGTTTGGCAACACGGCGTCGGTGGATATTTCGATTGCGAACGCCGATCTGCTTTTCAGCGGCTCAAGCTCGGCGTTTGCCAATCTGGGCGGTTCTCTCGGACAGACATGGCAAAGCTTTGCCTGGGGCCTTTCCTTCTTCTTCGGACGCAGTGTTTACACCTCGATCTGGGGACAGGCGCTGTCAACGAACGGTCCGTGGAATGCTTTCTGAGCGTTCAACAATCCGCTCGGCAGGCCGCTTTCGGGTACGCCTGGAACACGCGCTGCTGATTTCCTTCCTGGTTCACGGCTTGATCCTGAGCCTGAAGTTTGCCTTGCCCGAACTGGTCATGCCGGGCAGCACGCCGCCGACCACGCTGACCGTGAAACTCGCCGCGACGCCGGGCAGCGAGTCCGCGGCTTCTGCCATGTCCACACCCTCGTCGGAGTCCCGCAAAGTGCTGACGATGGAGGCGCCAGTCGTCGCCGCCGGCCTAGCGGTTGCGGGGTTGCTCATGCCGGGGCCGACAGCGCCTGCTCCGGTGCCGGTCCCCGACGCCGCGCCTGCGCCGGCCAGGCGCATCGCCCGTCGGCGCAAGCCCGAGCCGGTCAAGGCAGCCGTCGATCCGGTACCGCTGCCCAAACCGGTCCAGGCCGCAGCGGCACCGGCCGCTCCCCCGCCAATCGCGCAAAGCATCGCGCCGGTTGAGGTCCCGCGACCGCCGGCGCAAATCGCGGTGGCAACGCTGCAGGTTCCGGCGCCTGAGCGGGACTTTGCGATGCCGCCGGTGCAGCCGGCCAGCGCCCCAGATGTGCAGGAACTGCTGCGTGCCGAGGACCTGCGCCAGGAAGCGTTGCGGCAGGAAACGGCCAAGCGCGAGGCGCAGCGCCAGGAGAACTTGCGCCAGGAGGCTCAGCGCGCGCAAGCACTGGCGCAGGCCACCGCACGGCAGGAAGCGGCGCAGCGCGAGGCGCAGCGTCAGGAGAGTTTGCGCCAGGAGGCCCAGCGCGCCGAAGCACTGGCGCAGGCCACCGCACGGCAGGAAGCGGCGCAGCGCGAGGCGCAGCGCCAGGAGAATTTGCGCCAGGAGGCACAGCGCGCGCAAGCACTGGCGCAGGCCACCGTGCAACGCGAGGCGCAACGCCAGGATGCTGAGCGTGCCCAGGCTGCAGCGGCACAAGCGGCGGCCGCGCAGGCAGCCGCCCAACGTGAGGCGCAGCAACGCCAGGCGGCAGCAGCACAGGCGGCCGCAGCACAGGCCGCAGCAGCGCAGGCCGAGGCGGCACAGGCGGCCGCAGCACAGGCCGCAGCGGTACAGGCCGCAGCAGCACAGGCCGCAGCAGCACAGGCAGCCGCAGCGCAGGCCGCGGCGGCACAAGCGGCAGCAGCGCGTCAGGCAGCGGCCGAGCGCGACGCACAGCGACTGGAAACGCAGCGCCAGGAGGCCCAGCGCAAGGCCGAGGCGGTCGCTGTCGCCAAGGCCGCTGAAAAGCCGATCCAGCCGCCGATGGAAAGCGCCAGGCGTCGCGCGCTGATCGGGCGCACCGAGCAGGACCTGCGCCTGCGCATGGTGGCTGAAGGGTGGCGCCAGAAGATCGAACAGAACGCCCCGTTCGACGTGTTCCAGGCGGCCAAGAACGGCGCGCCATACGAGAACCCGGTGGTCACGGTATCGCTGCGGCGTGATGGCAGTCTGGAGAGCGTAGTGATCGACCGCTCCAGCGGCGTCGTTGCAATCGACAACGCCGTGCGCCGCATTGTCCTGATGCTCTCGCCCTACGCCGCGTTCACGTCGGATGTGGCGATGGAGTACGACGTGATTGAAATTCGCCGCATATGGACTTTTGATACGGCCCTTCGCCTGCTCTATGGCGGACGCTGAGGTCGGTCTTCCACTTCTCTTCGTTCCATGACAAATATTTCAATTTATATTTATCTCTATCCCGCCGTATTCGTGATCATCTTCATGATCTACCTGAGGCGCAAACGCAAGAAGAACGAGACCAATTCCGCGCAATTGCAGGAATCCATTGAGAGCGGGCTGACCGATCCGCCCTCGCTCCATCCGATCGTCGACCTGGCCCGCTGCATGGGCTCCGGCGCCTGCGTCAAAGCGTGCCCGGAGCGGGCGCTGGGCGTGGTCGACGGCAAGGCGGTTCTGGTGAACGCCGCGCACTGCATTGGCCACGGCGCGTGCCGGGCGGCCTGCCCGGTCGAAGCGATCAAGCTCGTCTTCGGCACCGCACGGCGTGGCGTCGACATACCGAACGTGACGCCCAAATTCGAGTCCAATGTTCCGGGCATATACATCGCCGGCGAACTCGGCGGTATGGGTCTGGTTCGCAAGGCGGCCGATCAGGGGCGTCAGGCCATGGAGTCGATTGCCAAGCGCAAGGCTGGCGGCGGCAGCGCTGATTTTGATGTGCTCATTGTCGGTTGCGGACCCGCCGGCATTTCCGCGGGCCTGTCGGCCCTGGAGCACAAAATGCGCTACAAGATTGTGGAGCAGGAAGACTCGCTGGGCGGCACGGTCTATCACTATCCCCGGCAGAAGATCGTCATGACGGCGCCGGTTGACCTCGCCATCATCGGCAGGGCGAAATTCACCGAGGTGCGCAAGGAAGCCATGCTGGAATTCTGGCTCGATTTGGTGCGCAAGACGGGCCTACAAATCTCCTTTCAGGAGCGCATGGAAGGCATCGAGAAGCGCGATGGCGCCTTTGTCGTCAAGACCGACAAGGCAAGCTACACGACACGATCGGTGCTGCTGGCCCTGGGTCGGCGTGGCACACCGCGCAAGCTGGAGGTGCCGGGTGAAGAGTCGCCCAAGGTTGTGTACCGGCTGATCGACCCCGAGCAATACGCGCAGCAGGCGATCCTGGTGGTCGGCGGCGGCGACAGCGCGCTGGAGGCCGCGATCGCGCTGTCAGAACAAGCGGCCACGGATGTGACACTGTCCTATCGCAGCGCGGCCTTTTCCAGGGTAAAGCCGAAGAACCGGGACCTGCTGGAGCGCCAGCAGAAGGCGGGTCGCCTGCGCGTGCTGCTCAATTCGCAGGTCAAGTTGATTGCGCCAAACCATGTCGAGCTTGACCACAACGGCGTGCTTGAGCGGCTGCGCAACGACGCGGTCATCGTCTGCGCGGGCGGCCTGCTACCGATACCGCTGCTCAAGCAGATCGGGCTTGAGTTTGAGACCAAGTACGGAACCGAATAACACCAGAAGCCGATTGCCGCACGCGAGCTTCCTGAGCCGTTCACGATATTCCAGCACGATAAACCATCTTTGGAGAAAGTCACATGTTATCGATCATTCAAGCCGCAGGCTGGCCGATCTGGCCCTTGATTTTTGCTTCCTTCCTGGCGCTGGCGCTGGTGATTGAGCGCCTGTTCAGCCTGAGGACGAGCCGCATCGCGCCGCCCAAGCTGCTTTCAGAGGCGCTCAAGGTGTCGCGCCAGGCTGTGCCGGGCCGCGCCGTGGTGGACCAGCTGGCGCAGAACTCCGAACTCGGCGAAGTGCTGGCCAGCGGCCTGCTGGCACTGGGCGCCAATCCGCGCTGCTCGGAAGAAGACCTGCGCGCCACGATGGAGGCGTCGGGGCGTGAAGTGGCGCACCGCATGGAGCGCTACCTCAGTGCGCTGGCCACCATTGCCTCGGCCGCGCCGCTGCTCGGTCTGCTGGGCACCGTCATCGGCATGATCGAGATCTTCGGTTCGCAGACGCCCGCCGGCGCGGGCGCCAATCCGGCGCAGCTGGCGCACGGCATTTCAGTGGCCTTGTACAACACGGCATTCGGTCTGATGGTGGCGATTCCGTCGCTGATCTTCTGGCGCTACTTCAGGGCCACGGTCGACGCCCATTTGCTGACGCTGGAGCTGTCAGCCGACCAGTTTGCCCGGCACCTGCAAACCCTGCGCGTCGCAGCATGAAGTTCCGCAGCCGTGGGCATGAAGAGCCCGAAATCAACCTGATCCCGTTCATCGATGTCCTGCTCGTGGTGGTGATCTTCCTGATGCTGTCCACCACCTACAGCAAGTTCTCGGAGCTGCAGATCACGCTGCCGACCGCTGCGGCACAGGCGCCGCCGGATCATCCCAAGGAAGTGATGGTGGCGGTCAGCGTGGACGGTCGCTACTCAATCAACGGCGCGGCCGTTGCCGGCAAGAGCGTGGAGGACGTCACGCAGGCCCTGGCCACGGCGGCCACCGCCGGCAAGGAGTCGGTCGTCATCATCCATGCCGATGCCAATGCGGTGCACCAGTCCGTGGTCATTGTGATGGAAGCCGCAAGCCGCGCGGGCCTGAGCCAGATCACGTTCGCGACCCAGACCGGCGGCGCGCCGGTGGCGCGCTGAGGATCGTGGTGGTGGGGCAAGCCGTCCTGCGCAAGCCCAGTTTGGCCGCCAAGTACCGGTCTTGCTTCCAGCAGACCAACGACAGCAGTGTGCTTGCGAATTGTTGAGCCGCATGCTTGCGTTCCGACTCGAACCGGACTGGCAGTGCCTCGGGCCCGGCTTGAGATTGCCCTAGGCTGACGTTCTGCGAGCTGTTCAAAGGCTGACAGCGGCCTGCTAGCGCCCTTGGAAGCGCGGCGGGCGTCTCTCGGTCATGGCGGCAACGCCTTCGCGGAAATCTTCGGTGGCGAACTGGTGGTACTGCTGCGTCGATTCGCGCGTCACCGCCAGACGCACCGCATCGACCAGGCCGGCACGCAGCACGGCCCGCAGCGCGCTGACCACGCCGGGTGAGGAAATCGCTATTTCTGCAGCCTGAGCGATCGCGTGCTCGCGCACCGATGCCTGGGGCACGAGGGCGTCGGCCAGACCGATCTGCATGGCCTCCTCGCCGCCAATGCGCCGACCGCTGTAAAAGAGGGATGCGGCTCGCTGCGCGCCGATCAGCCGCGGCAGCGTCGCCGTCAGCCCGAAGCCTGGCGTGATGCCCAGGCGCGCAAAGTTCGCGGAGAAGCGCGCTTGGGCGCAGGTCACCCGGAAGTCTGCCACCAGCGCCAGCCCGAGTCCTCCTCCTACCGCCGCGCCATGCACCGCAGCCACCATGGGCTTGTTCAGCGCAAATAAGCGCACGGCCTGCGCATAGATCGGGTTGAGCGCCTGCTCGCTTTCAGGCCGCGTCACCGAGCGCGGGTCCACCAGGTTGGCTCCCGCGCTGAACGCATCGCCTTGCGCGCAGAGTACCGTGGCACGCACCTCGGGGTCGGCATCTAGCGTCTCGAATGCCTGCGCCAGGCGAGTGAGAACAGGCAGGTCGAAATAGTTGTGCGGCGGGCGGCGCAACTCGACGATGGCCACATGCTGGCGCACCTCGATGCCCAGCTCGGTGTCATTGGTGCGGTTGCTCATGGGAGTTGGTCCTGGTGGCGAAAAGCGAGGACATGATACGTCAGATATGACCATCGAATCAGCTGGTAAACCCCATATGTACATTGAAAATGTATGTATGTATTATTCGCAGTTATGAACGCAACCGCCGAATCACCTTCTTTCAAGCCGTCCGTCAACCTTTGGCCACCGATGGCCGACAAGGCGTACACCCAATCACTTCGCGAGTTCGTGGAGCAACGCGTGATGCCGCAGGGCGACGACATCGATGCGCGCGACGTGTACCCGGTGGAACTGGCGCGTGAACTGGCCGTGCAGGGCTTCAGTTCGATCACGATGCCTGTGGAGTACGGAGGCGGCGGGCGCGAGTTCTCATACGCCGTAGCGCTGTTCGAGGAAGTGTCGGTGGGCTCAGCCGCGCTGGGCGTATCCCTGCTCACCATCTTCCAGGCGCAGACTATCATCCGCCTTTTTGGCAGCGAAACCCTGAAGCAGCGCTACCTGCCCCAATTCGCCAAGGGCATGCTGTCGTCGTACGCGCTGACCGAGGCCGGGCACGGCAGCGACATCCGCACGCTGGACACCAAGGCCACGCGAGACGGTGACGAGTGGATTCTGCGCGGCGAAAAGCACTTCATCACGTCGAGTTCAGCTGCCGAGTTCTTTGTCATCCTCGCTGAGACGCCGGTAGGCGTATCGGCGTTCGCTGTGCCGCGCGACGTGCCCAACCTGACCGTCTACGAGGGGCGTAACTCGGCCACTTTCGGCCTGCGCAACGGCCCGCATATGAACTTGCTGC
Source organism: uncultured beta proteobacterium (assembly GCA_903828665.1). Lineage (GTDB taxonomy): Bacteria > Pseudomonadota > Gammaproteobacteria > Burkholderiales > Burkholderiaceae_C > Rhodoferax. The sequence continues at coordinate 40,646 of CAIKMZ010000072.1, read as the reverse complement.
TGGAGGACGTGCGCGTGCCGCTGGACCATCTCATCGGCACAGAAGGCAAGGGCGTGCGACAGGCCGTGACCACGCTGGACTACTCACGCACGCTGGCCGCGGCGATCAGCATCGGCATCGCGCGCGCGGCGTTCGATGCGGCCTACGCCCATGTGGCGTGCCGCGTGGCGTTCGACCAGACCGTGCTGGGCTTTCAGGGCATCCAGTGGTACTTCGCAGAGGCGCTGGCCGATATCGACGCCTCGCGGCTGCTGGTATTTCACGCCGCCAGAGCCCTTGATACACATGACGACATCGACCGCTATGGCAGCGAAGCCAAGTTGCGCGCCGCCGAGGTTGCCACACGCACGGCCTCGATGGCAGTGCAGGTGTGCGGAGCACACGGCACCATGGTGAACTCGCCATTCGGTCGCTACCTGCGTGACGCCAAGACCTATGAGATCGCCGGGGGCTCGGCCGAGATCCTCAAGAACACCATAGGCAAGTACCTCATGCGTGGCGCGAAAGGCGCGACTAACAAATGATCACCGATCTGCTGGCCCTTCGAGCATCCGAACGCCCGCACGCGCCTTTCATCGTCACGCTGGAGCGCGAGTACAGCTACGCCGAGATTCAAGCTGCTGCGCTGCGCTTCGCCACGCGGTTGGCGGGGGAAGACATCGGCAAGGGCGATCACGTAGCGCTGCTGGCTGGCAACGGCGCGGCAATCGTCATCGCCTGGCTGGGCATTTGTTTGCGCGGTGCAGTGGCCGTCACTCTGAACAACCAACTCATCGCTGATGGCCTACGCTATTCGGTGGACCAGTGTGACGCGCGCGTGTTGGTGGTGGATCGCGAGTGGGAGGACAGCCGCGCGACCCAGCTCGACGCGCGCCAGATAGCGTTGCCGCGCCTGCTGATCGAGAACGATGAGGTATTCCTGCGCAGCCTGGACGGGCTGGCTGAGGCCGAGCCTTTGCGGGTGCCCGCCAGCGCACCCTGCACCATCATGTATACCTCGGGCACCACCGGGCTGCCCAAGGGCGTTGTCAACTGCCATACCGCCTATATGGCCACGGGGTGCGCGACTGTGCAGGCGCTGGCAATCACGCGGGACGATCGCGTGCTCGTGTTTATGCCGCTGTACCACGTGAATCCGCAGATGTACGGCGTGATGTCGGTTCTCACTGCCGGTGCGGCCCTGCTGGTCTTACCCCGCTTCTCGGCCTCCACCTTCTTTGATGACGCAATCCGGCTGGGTGCCACCGGCTGCACCTTCGTCGGCACAGTGCTTTCCATCCTGGTGGCGCGGCATGAGGGTGAGCGGCGCGACCATGGCATGCGATTCTTCTTCGGTGGCGGCGCACCGGGACCTGTTTGGCGCGAAGTGGAGGCGCGCTTTGGCGTGCGCGTGCATGAGGCCTACGGCATGACCGAGGTCGGTGGCTGGACCACCGCAAACACCGTCGACGATTTCCGCTTTGGCAGTTGCGGCAAACCACGCCTCGACCTTGAAGTATGTATCGTTGACGCCGACGACCGGCCGTTGCCGGCGGGGCAGCCGGGTGAGATCGTGGTGCGTCCGCGCGAACCCGACACCATCCTGCTGGGCTACTACAAGAAGCCCGAGCAGATGCTCGAAGCCAGCCGCAACCTGTGGTTCCACAGCGGCGATCTCGGCCGCTTCGACCAGGACGGCTTCATGTACTACCTCGGGCGCCAGAAGGAACTGATCCGCAAGAGCGGTGAGATGATCTCGCCAGTCGAGGTCGAGACTGCATTGCGCGGCATGAACGCGGTCGCCGATTGCGCGGTGGTAGCCGTGCCCGACGCCGTGACGGGCGACGAGATCAAGGCAGTCATCGTCGTCAATGGCGAAACGGATCCCGCGTCCGTGCACGCCTTCCTGGCAACGCGCCTGGCGCGCTTCATGCTGCCGCGCTACATCGAGTTCATCGCCGCCATACCCAAGACCGAAACTGAGAAGATCCAGCGCAACAAGCTGCAGTACCTAGATGCGCGCGTGCACGACCTGAAGTCTGGTCAACGCGTCGCGCCCTGACCGGCCTCTTCTTCTATGTCTCTTCCGCCAACTGCCGAACCCGATGCATGTCTGCCTGCGGGGCCATCCCGCCCGCCGCGCGCCCTTTGCATGCCGCGCGGAGCTTGGGACACACATGCGCACGTAATATCCGGTGACGCGCGCCATCCCTTCGTGCCGCTGCGGACCTACACGCCTCCACCCGTGAGCGCCGACGATTACGTAGCAATGCTCGACACCGTCGGCCTTGACCACGGTGTGCTGATACAAATCAGCGTCCATGGCGTGGACAACGGCCCCATCGTCGAGGCGCTGCAGCGCTATCCTCAGCGCCTGCGAGGCGTTGTCGCAATTGATGGTTCCGAGAGCGATGAGACTTTGGCGCGCTTGCGCGAGGCGGGCGTGTGCGGCGTGCGGATTAACGAGTTGTTTGCCGGCGGCTCGTGCGCAGACCAGTTGCAGCGTATCGCCGACCGGTGCCGGCCTCTGGGATGGCATGTCGACCTTGCCCTGCATGGCCATCGCCTGCACGAACTTGCGCCCACGCTGCGCGAGCTGAATTTGCGCCTGGTCATTGACCACATGGGCTGGTGCCCGGCGTCGCGCGGCGTGGACGATCCCGACTTCCAGGCTGTCCTCGAACTCGCAAGCATGGACGACTGCTGGACCAAACTCTCTGGCGCCTACCGCGTCTCCAGCCAATCGGCGCCCTTCGATGACGTGGCGCCGTTCGTGCGGGCGCTGGTACGCGCCGCCCCCGACCGCACGGTCTGGGGTTCCGACTGGCCACACGTAGCCATTTTTGATCCCGCGCGCATGCCCGAACCCGGCATGCTGCTTGACGCCTTGCAGCGCCATCTGGACGACCCAGTGCAGTTGCAGGCCGTCCTGGTGGACAACCCGCTGCGACTTTTCGGGCAGCCGGGCAATATGGGGGGGCGAGCGATCCATGGCGAAATGTAAAAATACGCGCTTGCGCACCCCGGAGGACACAGGCCCGGCATCGACCACCACAAACACCACAGACAGACCATGGAAAACTCAGTGATCAAAACCGCAGGAAGGGTGTTCGAGATCCTGGAGTACTTCCGCGAAGTGCGCAAGCCGCTGAGCGTGCGCGACATTTCCGAACAGTTCGGTTACCCGCTCTCCAGCACCTCGGTGCTGGTCAAGAGCATGGCCACGCTGGGCTACCTCAGCTACGACAGCCGCATCCGTGCCTATGCGCCCACCATCATGGTGACAATGCTGGGCGACTGGATCTACGAGTCGTCCTTCAGCAGTATTGAAATACTAGGGCTGATGCACTCGCTTTCCGACGCGACCAGTGAGACTGTCATCCTGGCGGTGCAGAACGACGTGCAGGCGCAGTATGTGCAGGTCATCCAGAGCCAATTGCCGATCCAGTTCTACGTCTCGCCGGGCACGCGCCGCCCGCTTTGCGCCTCGGGCACCGGATGGGCGCTGTTGGCCCAACAGCCGAACGCAGCCATCGCACGCATCCACCAGCGCACGCAGTCGCGCCTGGGCACGGCCGGCTTGCCGGAGAACATGGAACTCGAAGATGTGATGGCGCAGGTGCGCAAGGTGAGAACCCAAGGATACGTGTATTCGCGCGGCACCAACACGCCCGGCGTGGGGGTGATTGCCATGCCACTGCCAGCTTCGCCCAACGGTCCAAACCTGGTGATAGGCGTGGGTGGGCTGATCGAGCGGCTCGACAAGAGTGAGAAGAAACTCGCCCGTCTCATGATCGAGTCCATCGCAAAGTACATCAACGCTGCCAACCCCGGCAAACGCAAAGCCGCTTCCAAGGCTGCATCCTAGGCCCACGGGATTTGGGCGGCGGGCGTTGGTCCGCTCTGTTGGTACGCTCAAACAGTTGATATTTGTTGGCAATTGGCGCACTAAGCCATGAGGCCGCCGGACTGCTCCAGGATGGGCGGCAACAATTGCACGCAGAGTGTGTCGGACCGCCCCCGCCCACAACACAGTGGCGGGTCTTGCATTTCATGCCGCAGTCGGTGAAGGGGGTGGGACGCCGGGTGGGTGTTACGTGGACGCCGCTGCCGGCAGGCGGCGTTCTGCGTCGAGCATCCAGGGCAATACGCACTCGAAGAGCGCCGCTCCTTCTGCGCCCTCGGGCAACTGTGCATTAGCGCCCAGCATGGCCACCGTGCGGGCGTAGCGAGCGCGCACGGCTGGTGTCACGATCAGCGGAACACCCAAGTCTTTGAGCATGTCTTCCACTGTCTCCATCTCATGCAAGCGACGTTGAGCGTGCGGCGCATGGGTACGGATGAACATCGCAATGAGCTCACTCAAACTTGAGTTGTCTAGATCACCTATGTTGGAGAGCAGCGTCTCGCGCAACCCGAGCGCCTGCGCCAACAGCAGGCATTCGGTGATGACAGCGTCCATCCCCTTCGTGAGCACGCTGCGCACCAACTTGAGGGCAGTGGCGTCGCCGGGCTGACTGTCGGCCAGCACCTGCACCACGAAGCCCAGTGGCGCCAGTGCTGCGGCCAGACGGGGCGCGCCCGGTCCACTGGCCAGCAGTGGCGTGTGGTGCCCATGAATGGACACTGCGCCCATGATGGCCACGTCCACGTAGTGACAGTGCACGAAAAGGGAGGCTGCGGTGCGCAGGTCCGGTGGTGCTGCGCTTGACAGATCTGCGAACAGACTTCCCGCTGGCATGTGCGGCGCTGCCGCACGCGCCACCGGCAGGGCCTTCAGTCCCGGGGCGACGTTCAGCGCCAGGGCGCATCTCGCGAAAGCGCGCGCCGGGTCGGTTTCGATGACCATGCCCATGGCTCGGGCCGCTTCCAGCGCTCGCACGCCTGGCGCGGGGTGGTGGATGCGCACCGCTACCCCCTGTCCGAGGAGAGCCTTGGCATAGGCCTGGCCGACGTCGCCGAAGCCCACGATCGTGAGCGGCGAAGAAGGGTATGCGCCCGGGGCGTCGGTGTGCGTTTGAGTCTGCATTGTCAAGAATATCTCCCTGCAAATTGGGGCTGCCTGGACCAGTTTAGGTCGGTCTCGGGATGATCGCTAGCATGGCAATCGTCAACATGCCCTGTTGCGTCCACGCCCGGTTGACGACCTTGGGACGGAATTAGACAATAAAACACGTCCATAGAAATTAAATCTACAAACATAGGGTTTTCTCCATTGCTTGGGAGCCGCTGCGGGACTATCGTTGACCACGCCGTCCGGGGCTTGCCTGGGCGGCGACCCACCGTTTGGTGTGCGCTGCGAAGGCTGCGCACGCACCCCGGCCCAAGGCCGACCAACCCAGAAAGAGGGGACACCATGTACCACTGCAATATCTCGATGCCCGGGTCAGGGCGCCGACAACTCCGCCGCATCGGCGCCGCCGTGCTCTCCGTGGTGCTGGCCGGCGCGGCGGCCATGCCGGCGGCCGCACAAGGCACCGACGCCATCACCTCGGCCAAACTCGGCGCGGTGTACGCGTTCAGCGGGCCCGTGGCGATCTACTCGACCACCATCAAGAACGGGCTTGACATGGCCGTGTCCGAGCTCAACGCCAAAGGTGACTTGAAGATAGACCTGGTGCTTGAAGACGATCGCTCCACCAAAGACGACGCCATCAACGTCTACCAGAAGTTCATCCAGCGCGACAACGCGCTCCTGATCTTCGGCCCGCTGATCGGGGGCCAGGTCTTCGCCGCCGGCCCGCTGGCGCAAAAAGCCAAGGTGCCAGTGATGCTGACCTCGGTGGCCACGCCAGGGGTCACCGGAATTGGTGATTATGTGTTCCGGACCTCGGTGGAATCCGCAACGATCATTCCCGCGACGGTGAAGGCCGCCAAAGAACAGCTCAAGACAGCGCGCGTGGCACAGATCTACACCAACGACGATCAATTCAGCGTGGGCGAGTTCAAGGCCTACGATGGCGCACTCAAGGCCGCCGGCATCCAGATCGCAGGCGTCGAGACGGTGCGCACCGGCGACGTGGACTTCTCCGCGCAGCTCACCAAGATCAAGGCGCTTAACCCGGACACCCTGGTGATCTCATCGCAGGGGCAGGAAGCCGTGGGCATCATGACGCAGGCGCGCAAGCTGGGTCTGGACAAAGTGCGCTTCATCGGTGGCAACGCCTTCAACGCCGCCGGCGTGGTGAAGGAAGCAGGTGCCGCCATGGAGGGCGCCCTGTCGGCCACGCCCTGGTTCCTGTCGATGGAGCATCCGAAGAACGTCGAGTTCGTCAAGAAGTACCGCGAAAAGTACAAGTCGGACCCGGACTGGCTGGCTGTGCAAACCTATGACGCGGTGCACATCGTCAAGCAGGCGCTGCTGGCCGCGAAGATCACCAAGGGCGACAGCGTTGCCGTCGCGCGCACCAAGCTGCGGGACAGCCTTGCCGCGATCAAGAGTTACGACGGCGTGCTCGGCAAGATCGATTTCGATGACAAGCGCGACCCGCGCGTCGCCGGCGCCGTGGTCAAGGTCGAAGGCGGCAAGCACGTCATCGTCAAGTAAGACCCCACGCGTTCCTGGAAGGCCCCCATGCTCAGCCAACAGATCATCAATGCGCTTTCGCAGGGAGCTTTCTATGCGCTGTTCGCGGCTGGCCTGACACTCATTTTTGGCGTCCTCGATATCCTGAACATGGCTCACGGGGCCGTGTTCATGTGGGGTGCGATGCTGTCCTGGTACCTGATGAGTACCCTGGGCGTGAGCTTCGGCTTCGCCCTGCTTATCACCATCGTCTTTTGTGGGCTCATGGGCCTGCTTCTCGAACACGCCGCGTTCAGGCCCTTGCGGGGTCGCAGCTCGGGGCATTTACCCCCCATCGTCTCGAGCCTGGCGCTGTCTATCGTGCTCGTGCATGTGGCCGAAAAGATCTTCGGTACCCGGGTCGTCCGATACCCGGACGATGCAGTGCCCTTCACCAAGTATGTCGATGTCGGCGGCGCGCAGGTCTCCATGCTGCATGTCGTGCTCATGATCGTTGCGCTGGTGCTCATGGGCGCGCTCTGGTACATGGTGGCGCGCACCCGGCTGGGCCGCTCCATCCGGGCGCTGCAGGAAAACCCGAAGGTCGCGCGGCTCATGGGCGTCGACGTGGACCGCACCATCGCCTGGATGTTCGTCATCGCGTCCGTGCTGGCGGGCATCGCGGGCGTGTTCCTGGGCGTGGCCTACAACTCGGCCTCGCCGTACATGGGTCACTGGGTGGACCTCAAGGGCTTCGCCGTCATCATCCTCGGCGGCATGGGTTCCATTCCCGGTGCGTTGCTGGGCGGACTGCTGATCGCTTTTGCCGAAATTGGCACCGTTGTCTTCCTGTCCTCCGATTACCGCGACGCGGCGGTCTTCGTCGTGCTTGTGGGCATGCTGGTGCTCAAGCCGTCGGGGCTGCTCGGTTCGTCGCGGGAAGTGCGGGCATGACCATGCAGGCTGTCCTCGATTTCCTTGGCTCCTACAGCCACCTTGTCTATCTGGTGGCGCAGAACGCGGTCCTCGCGCTGAGCGTGTACATCACGCTCATGGCGGGCCAGCTCTCGATCGCGTGCATCGGGTTCATGGCCATCGGCGCCTACGCTTCGGCGCTGCTGTCGATGAACGCGGGTGTGCCTTACCCGGTCTCGCTGCTGTTGGCCGCGTTGGTCTCCGGGGGCATCGCCTTTCTCATCGGCGGACCGATCTTGCGCCTCAAGGGCGTATACCTCGCCATCACCACCGTGGGCTTTGGCGAACTGGTGCGCTTCACCGCCCTGAACTCGGATTACATGGGCGGCGCGATGGGTCTGAGCGGCATTCCGGCCGCCACGGAAACCTGGCACGTGTTTGCGTTCCTGGTGCTGCTGATCTACGGTTTCCACCAGCTGCAGCGTTCTCGCCATGGTCGCGCCCTGGTGGCCATCGGTCGCGACGAGATGGCCGCGCGCACCATGGGCATCCCGATCACGCGCTACAAGGTCGCGGCCTTCGTGGCGGGCGCCATGATGGCCTCAGTCACCGGTAGTTTCGCCGCACATCACAGCAACTACCTCTCGCCATCGGAGTTCAATTTTTCCGCCGCTGTGCTGGTGTTGATCTACGCGGTCTTTGGCGGGCTGCGCAATCACTGGGGTCCGGTTCTCGGTGCGGTTGTGCTGACCATGCTGCCCGAGATGTTCCGCTTCCTGCAAGACTGGCGAATGATCATCTATGGGGTGTCGGTGCTGATCGTGGTGGTCTTCGTGCCCGATGGCCTGCTGGAGTTTCGCAAGCTGTTTCGCCGGCGCAAGGATCGCACCGCCCATGCGGCAGCCCCGGCATCGGGAGTGCACAAGGCATGAGTCTGCTCAAACTGGAAGGCGTATCCCGCCGCTTCGGCGGTGTCAAGGCCGTCAGCGGCGTGAGCTTCACCGTCGAGCCCGGCGAGCTGTACGGCGTGATCGGGCCCAACGGCGCTGGCAAGACCACGCTGTTCAACCTCATTACCGGCCTGATCCGGCCTGACGCCGGAAGCGTCGTGCTCGATGGTGTGGAGACGACGCGCAAGTCGCCCGAGCAGATCGCACAACTGGGGATCGCCCGGACCTACCAGACGATCCGTCTGTTCGACACCATGACGGTGCGCGAAAACGTGATGGTCGGGGGGCACATCGGCCTGTCCTACAACCTGCTCGATGTGCTGGCAGCGCGCGGTCGCTACCGTCGCAGCGAGCGCGCGCTGCGCGAGCGCGTCGACGGCCTGCTGGCAACGGTGGGGCTGGCGCACCGCGCTGAAGACGAGGCCGGTGCGCTCTCGTACGGCGAGCAGCGCCGCCTCGAACTGGCGCGCGCGCTGGCCGCGAAGCCCAGGCTGCTGATGCTCGACGAGCCGGCCGCCGGCATGAACACGCGCGAGGCGGTCGACCTGTCGGACCTGCTGCGCAAGCTGGTGGCCGCGGGCGACCTCACGGTGGTCATCATCGAACACAACGTGCGGCTGATGATGGGGCTCTGCGACCGCATCGCCGTGATGAACTTCGGGCAGAAGCTCGCCGAGGGCCTGCCGGCCGATGTGCGCAAGAACCCCTCGGTTATCGAGGCCTACCTGGGCAAATCCGCATGAGCATGCTAACAGTAGAAGACGTCGTCACCGCCTACGGCCAGATCGTGGCGCTCAAGGGTGTGTCACTGGAGGTCAACGAAGGCGACGTGGTCTGCCTGCTCGGCGCCAATGGGGCGGGAAAGAGCACGCTCATCAACACCATTTCCGGCATCCTGCGCCCGCGTTCGGGTCATGTGGTGTTTCAGGGTGAGAACGTTGTCGGCCTCAAGGCCTCGCGCATCACTGGCAGAGGCATCGTGCAGGTGCCTGAGGGGCGCGGCATTTTCGCACAGATGACGGTGCAGGAGAACCTTCTGATGGGCGCGCATTTGCGCCGCGACGCGGGTGGAGTGCAGTCGGATATTGACGCGGCCTACACGCGCTTTCCCGTGCTGGGCGAGCGCCGGCTGCAAAAAGCCGGTGTGCTCAGTGGCGGCGAGCAGCAGATGCTGGCGCTGGCGCGTGCGCTGCTCTCGAAGCCCAAGCTGCTGTTGCTTGACGAGCCCTCGATGGGCCTGTCGCCCATCATGGTTGAGAAAGTCTTCGACAACATCCGTCAGATTGCGGCCACAGGCGTCACCATTCTGTTAGTGGAGCAAAACGCGCGTCTGGCTCTGGAAATCTCCAACCGCGCCTATGTGTTGCAAAACGGCGAGATGGCCATGACCGGCTCTGCGAGTGAGCTCTTGCAGAGCGATCTCGTTCAGGAAGCCTACCTGGGCGCGGCGTGATGAAGGTCCAACGATGAACGTGCAAGCAAACCAACTGATCACACTCACGCAGGATATCCTGTTGGCGTGGGGCATGCACGCAGAAGACGCCCGGATCACGGCCGAGCTCATGGTCGAGACCGACCTGCGTGCGATCGATTCGCATGGCGTGTCGATGCTTCCGATGTATGAAAAGATGCGCGAGCAGGGCATTCTGAACATGACGCCCTCGCGCGCCATTGTGCGCGATACACCCGTGCTGGCCCTGATCGACGCGGACCGCGGCCTCGGACATCCGATCGCCCGTGATGCGATGCTGCTGGCCTGCGACAAGGCGCGCCACAGCGGAATCGGCGCGGTGGGCGTGCGCAACTCGCATCACTTTGGCGCCACCGGCTTGTACGCCGAGATGGCGGCGCTGCGCGGCATGCTGGGTTTTGTCACCTCATCCACCAGCGTGGCGGGTGTACTCCCGACCAACGGATCGGACCCGCTGCTGGGCACCAACCCCATCGCCTTCGCGGCGCCAGCGGGGCGCCACGCCCCCTTCCTGCTTGACATGTCGACCTCCACCGTGGCGGTCAACAAGGTCAAGGTCTACGCGCTCAATGATCGCGAACTGCCGGGCGGCTGGGTCGTGAACAGCCAGGGCCAGACCGTGCGCGACCCTGCGCAGGCCCTGGCGCTGTGCCATTCGCAGCAGGGCGGTGGCCTCACACCGCTGGGAGGCGATACCGAGACCGGCGGCCACAAGGGCTATGGCTTGAGCGTGATGGTGCAGATTCTCTCCAGCGCGCTCACGGGCGGCTCGTTTTCGCCGGTGCGCAACCGGCAGGCCGACGGTCCCGTGCCGCATAACATCGGTCACTTCTTCCTGGCCATCGACCCCGCTGCGTTCCGCAAGGATGGCGAACTGGAGCATGACCTGGACATGGTGATCGATGTGCTCAAAGGCTCGCGGCCTGTCGATGCCGACCGGCCGGTCCAGGTTGCGGGTGACCCCGAGCGCGCCGCGCGGCGCGAGCGCGAAGTCAGCGGCATTCCCATGCCCGAAACGCTGCTCGCGCAACTGCGCGCCATCGCCGGCAATGCCGGCGTCCCCTACACGCTGACGGGCGCCTGATGGTCACGGTCTCAGGTGCCAGCGTTTGGCATGACGGCGGCGTCGCCTGTCCGCGCCGCTGCGACGCGCTGGTACTTCACATGGCCGTCGGTCCGGACCTGATCTGCCAGCGCATCGACCGCGTCGACCTCTCGCTGCATGAGGTGAGCCGACTCACGCTCGCCGCGCCCGTGCAATACGTTTGGCCGCATCCGAGCCGCAGCCTGCTTTACGTCGCCTGCAGCAACCGGCCGATCTCCAGGGCCGATGACTTGCACCTGCTCGTCACTGTGGCCGTTGACGAGGACGACGGATCCATGCGCGTGCTGGCGCAGGTGCCGCTACCGACCCGGCCCATTCACCTGACGCTCGACCCGCAGGCCCGCCATGCGTTGGTGGTCTACAACGCTCCCGCGTGCATCACCGCGCACGCGATCGATGCCGAGGGCCGCGCGGGCGACGTGCTGGCGCAGTCGCCCGCGCCGCGCGTCGGGGTGTTCCCGCACCAGGTTCTGATGCTGCCGTCCGGTGCGGTGGCGGTGGTCGTGGCACGCGGTAACCATGCCGTGCCCGGCCGCGCCGAAGAGCCCGGCTCGTTCGAGTTTCTGTCGATCGATGGCGGGCGGCTGACGCACACCGCCTCGATCGCGCCCGGCCCCGGCCGGCATTTCGGACCGCGCCATATCGAGTTCCACCCCGGTGGCCGTTGGGCCGCCGTCTCGGCGGAGCGGAACAACGAGCTGCACATCTATGCGGTCGAGCGCGACCGGTTCAGCGCCGAGCCGGCGTTCCGCATTTCAACGCTGGACACCTCACCGACCGGCAGCCGCGACCAGCTCTGCGGCGCCGTGCACTTCCACCCCTGCGGGCGCTTCCTGTATGTGGTGAACCGCCACGACACGGCGGTCTATGGCGACGGCGGCGTGCCGTCGATCCTCGCGGGCAACAACATCGCGGTGTTTGCCTTCGACGCCGAGACCGGTCGGCCCGAACTGCTGCAGCACGTGCCAACCGAGAGCGTGCATGTGCGCACTTTCTCTTTTGATGCGAGCGGTGATTTGCTAGTGACGGCCAGCATTCTGCCGGCACTCGCGCTGCGTGGTGACACGGTGCAGCGTGTGCCGGCGCGGTTGTCGTTCTTCCGCACCGGCCCCGACGGCCGCCTGACGCTGGCGCGACTGCAGGATGTGGACAACGAACGCCTCAACCTGTTCTGGTCGCACCTCAACGGCCGCGTGCGCGGCACCAATTAGCCGGAATCAGTCCATGCCCTCGAAGCGGCAACGCGAGGGTCAACGCCCGATGCCGGCAAGCTTTGCACGCTTTTGTCCACCCGCCAAATGACCTGGCCTGCCGGTCATCGTTGGCCGGCAATTTCGGCTGCGTTCTCCCGAGCCGCGATGGGGTGTGTGTCCTTCAACAAGGGCTTGCGGGTATCACGAGCCGGTGCCCGATGACACCGGCGGCTTCCAGCCGGAGGCGCAGAGTTCATCGAACATGAGTCGTGCGATCTCCTGCCGCCGGCTCTCACGCATGCGGCTGCGGATGGCGCCCGCGCTGATGGCAGCATAGGTGCCCGGTGTGACTTCAAAGGAGACGCCGATGCCGCTGACGCCGTCGGCGACGAGGTTGTCCGTCATCGCATAGCCGCGCCGGCGCGTTTCGGCAATCTGGCGGCGCAGGTGGGGAAGGGAACGGCGCTCCACAGGCAGGTCGGAATGCTGCCGCGCATGGAAGCCTTCCACTTCTTCGTCGGTCAAGGTTGCAAGCAGTGCAGTGCCAGCCGAGCCGACGCCCAACAGCCGCAGCCCGCCGACCTTCAGGACCAGCGACTTGATCGGGAACGCGCCTTCTTCGTAGTGGATGCAGTGCGCGAAATCGCCATTGCGCACCACGAGGTACACGGTGTCCTCGGTGCGCCGGGCCAAGCGGATCATCATGGGACGGCAACGCTCAAGGATCGGAGCGCGGCTCATGGTTGCCAATCCGAGTTGCATCGCCTCCAGTCCCAGTCGGTACAGCTTGCGCTTGTCGCGATTGACAAAACCCGTGTTCACCAGCGAACTCAGGAGCCGGTAGGCCGTGGTGCGCTCCAGCCCGGTTGTGGCCACGACCGTGGGGAGTCCGATGCCGCGTTCATGGTTCAGCCCCACCAGCTTGAGCAGTTCGACGGCGCGAAAGACGGCCTGTGCGCCTTGCACGCGTCCATCGAGGGGAGCGGGCGCAGCGCGCCCATTCAATTTGTTCATGACGTGGACATTGTCAGGCCGTAGTCCGAGAGGGAGAAGCCTGATTTGTCCACAATGTGGCCAAAACGGCACATTGACGAAGTTGAGCTGCCGGACCATGGCAGATACTGGTCGCGAAGCAAAAAGAATCAGGAGACATCCCCATGAAAAGCGTCACCTTCGTTGCCCTGGCTTGCGCGGCCATGTTGCAGCTTCCGCAAGCTCTTGCACAGGCTCCGGTCTACCCATCGAAAGCCGTGCGGCTGCTGGTCGGCTATCCGCCCGGGGGCGCCTCTGACATCGTGGCCCGCTTGGTCGCACAAGAGCTCACCAAGATGAATGGGCAACCGTTCATGGTGGAGAACAAACCGGGCGTCGGCGGCATGCTCAGCATGAGCCTGGTTGCGAAGGCACCTGCGGACGGTTACACACTGGGCCTGGGCGTCAGCGGAACGCTCACCACCGGCCCACATCTGATGAAGGTCAAACTCTATGATCCGTTGACCGACTTCGAACCAATAGGCATGGTTGCGAAGGCACCGATGGTGCTGCTGGCAGGCCCGGGCTTCAAGTCCGACAATGTGCAGGCGCTGGTGCGGGAGGCGAAGGCGCGTCCCGGCGCCATCATGTACGCCTCCGGCGCGCAGGCGTTCGAGCTGGCACTGCAGTTGTTCAAGTCGAAGGCCGACGTCGATCTGGGCTCCGTTCCTTACGCCGGCGGCGCTCCGGCATCGATCGACGTGATGGCGGGCCGTGTGCCAATCATGGCGGATACGATCGGCGCGCAGCAGGAAAATATCAAGAGCGGCAAGCTGCGGGCGCTGGCCGTCCTGGACAGCCGCCGCTCGTCGCTGTTGCCCGACGTGCCGACCATGCAAGAGGCGGGAATAGCCGGATATGAAGCGGTCGGCTGGACCAGCCTGGTAGCGCCAAAGGGCACGCCCGAAGCGGTCGTCTACAAGCTGAACCAGCAGGTTGAGAAGGTGCTCGCCATGCCGGAGGTCAGGCAGAAACTGGTCAACCTCGGATTTGAACCGGCTTACGGCTCGTCGACCGCCTTGGCGCGCACGATCGCTTCGGAGTATGCCAAGTGGGGCGACGTCGTCCGCACTTCAGGCATGACAGTCAACTAGGCCTGCGTTGAGCATGACTCCAAACGCAAGCCCGCAGCGTCCGCCGGCGACAGAGCGAAGTTCTGCGTCAACAAGGTCTTGTCAACAACGTGCCGCCAATCGGACCTGCGACGCCGCGTGGTTCTCTCATCTTGACCTTGAACTGCCGATGACCCGCGTTCCGGCCAGGGGCAAGGTGGTCGCGTCGATGCAGTTGCGCAAGAATGAAAGCTGGAACCGGGCGCGCTGGAGCCGTCTGGCTGGCTGCACGTTGTTGAGGGGCAGCCGCAATAGCGACACTCTCGCCGTCGTGGGTGAAGCCGCATGAAAGGACAGCTGCGTACGCCGGGTCCGCACCTGCTCAGTGGCTTGCGCATCCTCGATCTCGGCACCATGGTGGCGGGTCCGGTCGCCTGCACCTTGTTCGCCGACTTTGGCGCCGAGGTGATCAAGGTCGAAGTTCCAAAGCGGGGTGACACCGTGCGCGATCTCGGTCCGTTCGTGGACGGCAAGTGCCTTTACTGGAGCGTGGAGGCCCGCAACAAGAAATCCGTCACGCTGGACCTGCGGCACCCTGAGGGCAAGGAGCTGCTGCTGCAACTCGTCGAAAAGGCCGATGCTGTGGTCGAAAATTTCCGCCCCGGCACGCTGGAGAAATGGGGTCTGGGTTACGACGTGCTGAAGGCGCGCAATCCGGCCCTCGTGATGCTGCGGATTTCCGGGTTCGGACAGACCGGGCCCTATCGCGAGCGCGCCGGCTACGACCGGATTGCGCTGGCGTTCGGCGGGCTCATGGGCATCACGGGTTACGCCGACCGCCCACCGGTGCGGATTGGCACTTCTACCGCTGACTACCAATCGGCGATTCTCGGCGCCTTCGCCCTCATGATGGCGATCTACCACCGCGACTGCCATGGCGGCGAGGGCCAGGAGATCGATCTGGCCATGTATGAAGCAATTATCCGATTCACGGAGGTTCTGGTTCCAGCCTATGACCGCATGGGCACGGTGAGGGAACGCCGCGGCAACAAGCACTTTGCGGCCGCCCCGGGGGAACACTTCCGCACTTCTGACGGTCGCTATCTGATTCTGACAATCTCGGCTGACGCAGGCTTTCAGCGCCTGGCCGGCGCAATGGAACGTGGCGAGTGGCTGGCCGATCCGCGGTTCGAGTCGCACGAGAAGCGCTGGCAGCATGTGGATGAGCTCAATGCTGCAGTGGCCGCATGGATCGAGTCGCAGCCGGTCGAGCAACTGTGCGCCCGGCTCGATGAAGCCAAACTCGCCTACTCCTTCATCTACAGCGTCGAGGACATCATGAAGGATCCCCACTACGCGGCGCGAGGCACGATCACAAGCGTCTGCGATCCGAAGATCGGGCCGGTGCGCATGGCTGGCGTGATCCCCAAGTTCTCGGGCACGCCGGAGAAGCCGATCGCGGCAGCGCCGGACCTCGGTGAGCACAACGAAGAGGTGTACGGCGGACTGCTCGGACTGTCGGCCGATCGCATCGCGGCGCTCGCAAGACTGGGCGTTCTGTGAGCGCGGTTGAGCTCGCTGCATGCGTGCACAAGGTGCCTGCTTGCGCCCGCCGCCCGCGTGGCGCCCGGACCGGCCGGATGCAAGGGCGCAAGTAGCAAGCACGCCAGGCCTAGTTTCGCGAACCCTGATCACCCGAAGACCAACCCAAGGAGATCCCAGCCATGAGAATCAGCCGCAGACAAGTTCTCGCGTCCGCCGCCGCCGCCACCCTGACGATTTCCGGCCGCGCATTCGCTCAGGCCTGGCCGCAAGAGATCGTCAAGGTGATGGTGCCGTTCCCACCCGGTGGCTCCACAGACATCATTGGCCGCATTGTTGCGGCACACCTGGGCAAGGAGCTCGGGCGCAGCGTTGTCGTGGAGAACCTCCCTGGTGCCACAGGCTCCATCGGTGTCGCGGCGGTCGCGCGCGCAAAGCCTGACGGCTACATGCTGCTTGTGACGTCGGTGGGTCCAATGGTGACCAACCACTTCGCTTACAGCAACCTGCCGTACACCATGGACGCGATCACCCCGGTCATTCAGGTTGCCGATGCGCCAAACGTGCTGATGGTGCGGGCCGACCTGCCGGTGAATTCGCCGCAGGAACTGGTGGCCTACATGAAGGCCAACCCTGACAAGCTGCAGCACGGAAGCTCGGGCCTGGCGTCGAGTTCACACATCTCCTGTGAATTGTTCAAGCTCCGCACGGGCGTGACGGCCCTGCACGTGCCCTACAAGGGCGGCACGCCCATGCTCGCCGATCTGGTTGGCGGCACCATCGACTTCAGCATTGACCAGATCTCTTCTTCCCTCAAGCTGATTCAGGCTGGCCGGATCAAGGGGCTCGCTGTCACTTCACGCGAACGCTCGAAGCAACTCCCCCAGCTGCCAACGTTGCATGAGACGATTCTGCCCGGCTTCGTGGTAGCGCCGTGGTTCTGCGTGGGTGCACCGGCGGGAACGCCGCGCGCTGTCATCGATCGGGTCAACGCATCGCTCAATCGAATGCTGGCGGATGCCGGCGTGCGCGAGCGCCTCGAAGCCGGTGGCATGGTGCCGGTCGGCGGCAGTCCGGAGGACTTGGCCGCGCTGATCAAGCGCGAAGCAGCCTTCATGCAGGAGATCGCGGCCCGCGTGAACCTGAAAGCAACGTGAGTCCAAGCATGACCATCGACCAATACAGTCCGGCGCGCATCGCCGACCGCTTCATGATCCAGGACTTGATCTACCGTTGGTGCCGCGCCGTGGACCGTCTCGACCGGCAGGGCATGTTGGATGTATTCTGGCCCGGCGCGATCGACAGCCACGGACCCTACATCGGCCCCGCAGAGGGCTTGGTGGACTGGATACTGGAGCGCCACAAACCAATCCAGGTGTCGAGCCATTTCATCGGCAACCTGCTGATCGAATTCGCGAGCGAGGAGGTGGCTCTGGTGGAGTCATATGTCCGCACGATCCAGCAATATCCACCGGCTGCCAAGCACCAGCTGGCGCAGCTGACGGGCGGCGCCGTCGGTCAACCGGACGCCGCAGTCGACATGTTCACCTCCTCGCGCTACATCGACCGGGTCGAGCGGCGTGGTGGTGAATGGCGCATTGCGCGCCGCGATCTGGCACAGGACTGGAAGCAGATCGCCGAGGTGCACTACAAGGCCCTGCAGCCTCGCGAGGGCTGGATCATTGGTCGTCGCGACGGCAGCGACGCGGTGCAGATCCTGCGCCAGGAACTCGGTCTGCGCTGAGATGGGTGTTCTGGACGGCGTGCGGGTGGTCGAACTTGCGGGATTCGGGCCGGCGCCCTTTTGCGCGATGCTGCTGGCGGACATGGGCGCTGACGTGGTCCGCATCGAACGCGCGAACGCGCCCGAGCGCGGCATTCCTATCGAACACCGGTTCGAGGTGATGAATCGGGGGCGCCGCTCGGTTGAACTTGATCTGAAGACCTCGGCGGGACGCGACATGCTCCTGCAACTGGCGGCACGCGCTGAAATCCTGATCGAGGGTTACCGCCCCGGGGTCATGGAACGCCTGGGCGTCGGGCCGCAGGACTGCATGGGGCTCAATGCTGCGCTGGTCTATGGGCGCGTCACCGGCTACGGCCAAGATGGGCCGCTCGCACAGTCGGCGGGTCACGATATCAACTTCATTGCGGCCTCGGGCGTGCTTGACACCATTGGGCCGGCCAATGGTCCGCCCGTGCCGCCATTGAACCTGATTGCCGACTACGGCGGCGGCGGGATGCTGCTCGCAATCGGAGTGCTCGCGGCCTGTCTGGAGGCGAGACGCTCGGGTCAGGGGCAGGTGGTGGACGCCGCAATGCTGGATGGAAGCGCCTTGCTGATGGCGGGGACCTTCGGTTTGCAAGCTGCAGGGCTCTGGCAGGAAAGCCGCGGCTCGAATGTGCTGGATGGCGGCGCGCCGTGGTACGGCGTGTACGAAACCTCAGATGGCCGCCATCTGGCCCTCGGCGCCGTGGAGCCGCGATTCTACGCACAACTCACGGAATGCCTCGGGCTGGACCAGGAGAAACTTGCACCCCGCTCCGATCGCACGCGGTGGGGGGAACTGCGGTCGGTATTCGCGTCTCGGATTGCTCAGAGAACCCGGTCTGAGTGGGATGCGATATTTGAAGGAACGGACGCCTGCGTGAGCGCGGTCTTGAGCAGCCGCGAAGCGGCTGTCCATCCGCACGTGGTCTCGCGGGGGAGCCTGGTAACCGTGCAAGGCGTGCTGCAGCCCGCGCCCGCGCCACGGTTCAGCCGTACCCCCTCGGAACTGCGGCGGCCTCCGCCCGAGTCGGGCGCACATACCGAAGAGGTATTGCTCGAATGGGGTTTGAGAGATCCGGGTAATTGCGCAACGCAGTAGAGGGGCGCCGCGCATGCACGCATCGCGATCAATGTGTGCGTGCTTATGCGCAAGAAACAGAGCGACGACTGCTGCTGAGCTCGCTCCGCAATGTGCACATGGTGCACGTCTGAACAACTTGGATTTGCGCCACTGCGCAACGGGTGCTGAAATCTTCCTCATGCAGAACAAAGACTTTCTTCGATGGACGCCGCGCACGGGAAGCAGCACTTGCGTGGTGGCCATGTTCGCGGTGCTCGCGGTTGTGCAGTTTCGAGCGCCAACGCACCCGGGCGAACCGATGACGATCACGGCCGTGTCTTCGCCACTGGGCGCGTCCGACCTGATTTCGAGTGCGATGGCGGTCGAACGTCAGATGCCCGTGCAGCGCCCTTCAACCGAGCTTCAAGTCTGGAGTAACCATGACTCACGATAACCGCCAGAACTGGGTTTCTGCTTCAGGCATCCCTCTCAAACCGTATTACACGAGCGCCGACGTTCCGGCGACGCATCGGGATAACGTCGACGTCCCGCCGGGTGCGGCGCCATATCACCGCGGAGTCCATCCGGCAGGGTATCGATCCAAGCCGTGGCGGATTCTTCAGCTCAGCGGATTTGGCAATCCGGAGGATATCAACAAGCGAATCAAGTTCCTCATCGCCAACGGTGACGCGGCGATTCGCATGAAGCATGATCGCAATACGGCCGACCATCTCTACAACGTCGATCATCCTGAGGTGCTGGCGAGGCGGGAGGATGTCGGTCAGACCGGCGCGGTGATGCAGAGCATCCGGGACACCGAACTTTGCCTGGATGGAATCCCGATCGAGAGCTCCTACGCCCATCCGGGCGGCGGCGTGGTGCAGCATGCGCCATACGCACTCGCCGCGTACTGGACGGTTGCAAGGCGTCGCGGCATCGAACTGTCGCGGCTTGCCGGTACCGGGCAGAGCGACTTCTTCGTGACCTATCTCGGCTGCGTTACGAAGCAGCAGATCCCGACGGCGCCTGGGCTCCGATTGAACGCCGACATCATGGAGTTCTGCGACAAGCACCTCCCGAAGTGGGTGCCCATCTCCATTGCCGCATACAACGGCGCCGACTCAGGGCTGAACGCCTATCAGGAACTCGGCGCGCTCTTCGCGAACGCCGTCGAGTATCTCGACGAGATCAAGCGACGCGGCTCGATGCCGATCGAGCATGCGGCGAAGGCGTGCGGGGGCGTCAGCTTCCGGTTGGGCATGGATCTTTTCGAGGAAGCTTCGAAAATGCGGGCGGCGCGGATGATGTGGCGCGACCTGCTTCAGCGACGATACGGAATCACGGACGAAAAGGTGATGAGCATGCGCATCCATTGCGTCACGGCGGGCTCAGCAATGACGTATCAGCAACCTCTCAACAACATCGTTCGAGGCACCATGATGGGACTTGCCGGCGTGCTCGGTGGTATCCAGTCACTGGGAGTTTCAGGTTACGACGAAGCGCTGTCGGTTCCGTCGGAGCACGCGCATCAGATATCGCTGCGTATTCAGCAGATCCTACTGCACGAAACGAATACCGCCGCGGTGACCGATCCACTGGGCGGCTCGTATTACGTCGAGGCGTTGACAGCAGCGCTGGTCGAAAAGGGATGGGAGTTCTTCGAACAGATTCAGAATGAGGGCGGCTTTCTCGCCACGCTCGACTCGGGTTGGCTTCACCAACGCGCGCACGAGAACCAGCAGACCGATATTCTTGGGCAGTCAAGTGGAGAGCGTGTCATTGTTGGCGTTACGGACTTCCGAAACGACATCTCTCCGTTTGAAGTGGACGGCTTTCGCGGTGTCCCCGACGCCTACGACGTTGCTGCGGCGCGACTAGAGGAAGTACGACGCAGCCGCTCGTCTGCCGCTGCGTCACGCGCCTTGCGCGAGCTGGAAACGGCGTGCCGCGGATCGCAGAACATCATGCCTGCGATGTTGGACGCCTTGGACTCGGAAGTCACGCTTGGCGAGATCGGAGACGTTTATCGGAATGTCTTTGGCGATTGGACTGCGCCGCGCATCACTGTCTAGCAAATTCAGACGGAAAAAGGAAGAACTCATGGCGGACACCAACACGCGAATCTTGATCGCAAAGACGGGCCTGGACGGTCACTGGCGCGGCGCATCGCTGGTTTCGAAGGCACTGCGGGACGCGGGCTTCGAGGTCATCCTGCTTGGCATGGCCAAGCCGGACGAGATCGCTCAGGCGGTTGTCGACGAAGACGTTGAACTGCTGGGTTTGAGCATCGGAGGACACATCGACGTCGTTGAACGCATTGTTGAATCGGTGAGGCAGCGTCGACCTGATATTTCAATCTTCGTGGGCGGCGTGGTGCCGCCGTGGGCCGCCCGAAAGCTCGAGGCCAAGGGGGTCGAGGTCTATCCGCCGGGCTCGCAACTGCCGGACATCGTCGCCGCGGCGAGACGGCTCACCGGCCTCGTCTGAAGCGAAGGGGTGAAATTGCGAAATTGGGAGCAGCACTCAAGCGCGGATGTAGACGATTTGTTTCGGCGCGCAAGCTCAGGTGATCGGGCCGCATTGGCCCGCCTGCTGAGTCATATCGAGCGTGGGCAGGGCAACGGGGGCCCGATCCGCATCCCTTCGCCGGATGCCGGCAGTCCCGCGTTCACGATCGGGATCACAGGGGCTCCGGGCGCTGGAAAGTCGACCTTGCTCGGCTCCCTGCTGGCCCATGTGGCGCAACAGGACGTTCGGGCAGCGGCAGTCGCGATCGATCCGTCTTCCCCTATCTCGGGTGGCGCCTTGCTGGGTGACCGCGTGCGGATGCAATCGGTCTCAACCGACCCGCGCATTTTTGTGCGTTCCATGGCATCACGGGGTCGCGCCGGCGGCGTGTCGGACATGACCCGTGCAGCCGTGCGCTGTCTGCACGCGTGCGGCTGGCCACAGGTATTCATAGAAACGGTCGGGAGCGGGCAGGTCGACGTTGACGTCTCGACCATTGCCGACGTTGTGGTCGTGGTACTCAATCCCGGCGCGGGCGATGAAGTTCAGGTCTTCAAGGCTGGCCTCATGGAGATCGCCGATGTGTTTGTCATCAACAAGGCCGATCATCTCGGCGCGCATGTGTTGCGCAGTGATCTGAACGGCTTGATCGCCTCACTTCCGGCTGGCCAGGTGCGACCGGACGTTCTTGAAACGGTGGCCACGAGCGGGCAGGGGATCGGCGAGCTTTGGGAGTCGGTGTCAGAGAACCTTCGACAGGCAGAACAATCGGGCGAACTGGCACGACGTCGGAGTCGGCGCAGCGCGCGCGAACTGGTTGAAGTGGCTCAGGCCATGCTGAAACGTCAGATTGACGCCGCGACGCATACAGCCATGTTCGCCGATATCCAGTCCGGTGTGGTGAGCGGGGACCTGTCGGTGTGGGAGGCTGCTTCGCGCCTGTTGCGCGCGATCCCGATGGAGCACTGAGTGGATCGCGCCACAACGAGGCGACTTTGCAGACAAATTTTAATAACGTAGGAGATGGAACATGAGCAATTCACAGCCAAAATTTGATCCTGCCACTTACGAAGGTGTGCGTTACGAACAGCCTGCGCCGGGGATCGTGAATATCGTGATGGCGCGACCGGAGGTGCGCAACGCACAGAATATGGCGATGACGTACGCGCTGAATCACGCATTCGATCGCGCTGCGCACGACGATCAGGTGCGGGTGATCTTGCTTTCGGGAGAGGGGCCGCATTTTTCGACGGGGCACGACATGGGCGGGGATCGCGGGATGACGTGGCGCGACTTTGAGACCGTGGGCGTTTGGGGTGGGTTCGATGAAAAAGGCGTCGAGTCCCTGTATGGCCGTGAGAAGGAAATCTATTTCGATATGTGCGAGCGTTGGCGAAACATTGCGAAGCCAACCATCGCGGTGGTTCAAGGCTCGTGCATCGCCGGTGGACTCATGCTCGCATGGGCTTGTGACATGATTGTTGCAGCCGATAAC
Source organism: uncultured beta proteobacterium (assembly GCA_903828665.1). Classification (GTDB taxonomy): domain Bacteria; phylum Pseudomonadota; class Gammaproteobacteria; order Burkholderiales; family Burkholderiaceae_C; genus Rhodoferax. The sequence goes on along the minus strand of CAIKMZ010000072.1, from coordinate 18,068 downwards.
GCCAGGTTCCGTGATCCAACCCTTGAATTCGGTGTGGCCGGCGTCGAGTTCTTCATGCACCCGTGGGAAATCGGCGTACGCAAGGCCAAGGAGTGGCTGATGACGTCCGACTGGCTGAGCGCACTTGAGGCCAAACAACTCGGAATGGTGAACCAGGTGGTACCCACCGCCGATCTGTTGCCTGCGGCAATCGCGATGGCGCAGAAGATTGCCTCAAAATCCACCTTTGCGGTGAAGGCCGTCAAGGAAGCTGTCAACCATGCGCAGGATGTGATGGGTCGGCGCAATGCCATGATGCATGCCTTCGGCCTGCATCACCTCTCCCACAGCAACAATAAACAGCAGTGGGGAACTCTGTTTGATGTCAGGGGCGTGCATCCGACCGTACGGGAGAAGGTCAATGTGCGCTTCGATTTGCCGGCGTCAGACGAGTCTGGCGAGCCCGGCAAATAACGATGGATCACACCTTCGCCCTTGCCACGGTGACGCGCCGCAACACGAGGATCGCGGCCCGTCAGTGCCGTCAACGGATGCGCACGGTGTCAGGGCTCGTTCGATCCGCTCCGAGTGAATGGGCCTCCCCTGGCGGTTCACCACACTAACCTTTTATTCACTTTCACACGACTGCACGGCAATGACAACCGACCATCCATGGATTGACGAGGATCTTCAACTTTTTCGTGACTCGGCACGGCGATTCATTGAGAAGGAGGTGGCTCCGCAAGAGGCGCACTGGGCCGAACAGGGGCACGTTGACAGGCCGATCTGGAATCGCTTCGGCCACGCCGGCCTGTTATGCCCATCGATCCCGGAGCAGTACGGCGGGGGGGGCGGACACTTTGGCCATGACGCCGTGGTCGCCCTTGAGATGGGGCGTGCGCTGGCGATCGGGCCGAACGTCAACGTGCACAGCGGGATTGTTGCGCAATATATCCTGCGTTATGGGACGGAGGAGCAAAAGCTGCGCTGGCTGCCCAAGATGGCCTCGGGCGAGTTCGTAGGTGCGATCGCGATGACCGAGCCGGGGGCCGGTTCAGATCTCAAGTCAGTGAAAACCCAGGCGATCCGTTCGGGCGACGATTGGGTGATCAGTGGCGCAAAGACCTTCATCACGAACGGATGGCTCGCAGATCTTGTTTGTGTCGTGGTCAAGACCGAGACAGGTGCCGGCGCCCGCGGGGTGTCGTTGATTGTCGTTGAGACAAAGGATTTGAGTGGCTATCGCCGTGGGAAGATCCTGGAGAAGATAGGCTTGAAGGGCCAGGACACGTCGGAGCTGTTCTTCGATGGCGTACGAGTGCCTTACTCGAATCTGCTCGGCGTGGAAACAGGCAAGGGCTTCGGGCAATTGATGGAACAGCTTCCACAGGAGCGCATGATCATCGCCCTCGGATGCGTCGCCACGATGCAGCGTGCGGTCGAAGAGACGGCGGCTTATGCGCGCGCCAGGGTGGTCTTCGGGCAGCCGCTACTCAGCTTGCAAAACACCCGTTTCAAATTGGCCGAGTGCAGCACGAAAGCAACTGTGGCACGCCATTTTGTGGATTCTTGCATGGCCATGGTGTTGCAGGGGAAGCTCGACAACGAAACCGCTGCCATGGCGAAGTGGTGGTGTACGCAAGCCAACTGCGAGGTGGTCGACGAATGTCTTCAGATACACGGCGGCTACGGGTACATGACCGAATATCCTATCGCCCGAATGTACGTTAATGCGCGTGCCGGAAAGATCTACGGCGGCTCGAACGAAATCATGAAAGAGCTGATTGCACGCGGGCTCGCCGCGCGAGTGTGAGTGAGATCAACCAGTGCACCACCTGGTTTGACCGGAGGCCGCCTAGTCGCTCAAGCTGGCCCGCTGATCCGGGCGGCTGCTTCGGCTTGCACAACCGTGTCGGGCAACGAATGCGCCCGAACATCATGGCGGTCGGTTGCGGGCACCTTGCGTATACCCCGAACTGCTTCCGGAAGGCGTTGCACTGAGGCTCCGGCAAGCGGACGCCGGAAGCCTTCAGCGACAGCCGGCCATCACCCTTGCGCGACGGGCCGCGCCGGGTCGCTGCACCACTCGCTCCAGCTGCCGGCATAGAGCGCGGCGCGGCCCAGGCCGGCTGCTTCCATGGCGATGATGTTCGGCACGGCGCTCACGCCGCTGCCGCAGTGGTGCACCACGGTGGCGGGGTCGCGTCCGGCCAGCAGGGCTTCGAACTCGGCCTTGAGTTGCGCTGCCGGCTTGAATTTTCCGCTGGCATCGAAGTTCAGTCCGAAGACGCGATTGAGCGCGCCCGGAATATGGCCGGCCACCGGGTCGAGCGGCTCGACTTCGCCGCGGTAGCGCGGCGCGCCGCGCGCATCGATCAGGTTCTGCCCCGGTCGCCCGAGCTTGCTGACAACGGTTTGCGTGGTGGCAAGAACGGCCTTCGGTGCGGACAAGGCAAAGCCCGAACCGGCCTGTTCCGCGGTGGCGCCAGACTCCGCGCCGCTGCGGGTCGCGCCGCCACCGGCCTGCCAGGCCTGCAGGCCGCCGTCGAGCACGGCGACGGCCTCATGGCCGGCCCACTTGAGCATCCACCACAGGCGGCCGCAGTAGTTGCAGCCCTGGCGGTCGTAGACCACGGCCTGCATGGTGCTGTCAAAGCCCACGCTGTTCAGCCAGGCGGCAAAGGTTTCGCGCGAGGGCAACGGATGGCGTCCGCCCGAGGCCGCATCGCTGGCGCCCTTGGGGGCGCTCAGGTGTCGGTCCAAGTCGGCGCGCACGGCGCCGGCGATGTGCATCTGCTGGTACTGCTGATCGCCGGCAACCGGCTCCATCAGTTCGAAACTGCAGTCGAACACCATGCAGCGCTGTCCACTGGCCAGCAGGGTTTGCAATTGCGCGACGGAGATCAGGGTGGTGTACATGGCAGCCTTTCTTTCAGGTGGATAGTTCAGTGCAAGCCTCAGTGGTCCTCGGCGGGCGTGCCGGGCAGGGCGCGCGTGCGCAGCACGGTGGCCGCGACGCCGCTGGCCACGATCAGCCCCATGCCGGCCCAGCCCACGAGCGGGATCCGGTCGCCGAACAGCAGCAGGCTGTAGAACGCGCCAAACACGATGCCGGAGTACTGCAGATTGGCCACCAGCAGCGTCGAGCCGCGGCTGTAGGCGCGCGTCATGCACCACTGGCCGAGCGAGGCCAGGATGCCGATCGGCAGCAGCCAGGCTGCGGCCTGCCAGCTCACCGAACTCCAGGCCGTCATGCCGGTGAACAGCATGCCGACGGAGCCGACCACCAGCGAGCCGAGCGAGAAGTAAAACACGGTGCGGCCTTCGGGCTCGCCGACCTTGCCCAGCGCCGTGACCTGCAGGTAGGCCAGCGCCGACCCCATGCCCGAGAGCAGGCCGATCAGGCCGGCAAACAGCTGGTTCTGTTCCAGCGTCGGGCGCAGCAGCATGATGACGCCGGCAAAGCTGGCCAGCACGGTGCCCATCAGCGGGCCCTGGCCATCGGTCTTGCCGTAAACGATGGCGCCGCCGACGATGAAGGCCGCTACCCAGACGCTGCTCATGTAATTGAGCGTCATGGCGGTGGCCAGCGGCAGATGCGCAATGCCATAGAACCAGAATCCCATCGACAGCACGCCGATCAGCGTGCGCCAGGCATGCATCATCGGCACCGCGGTGCGCAGGCTGGTGCCGCGCGAGCGCAGCACCAGCGCGATGAAGATCACGCTGACCACCCCGCGGTAGAACACCAGCTCAAACGTGCTGAAACTCGCGCCCGCGACCTTGATGCCGACCGCCATGGTGGCGAAGAAGAACGCACCCAGAACCATCCATAGCGCCTGCATGGCGCTTAGAGCTTGATCTGGCAGCGGTACCAGTCATGGAAGTGCTGCATGCCGTTTTCCATCGGGTCCTGGTAGGGGCCGACCTCGTTGTCGCCGCGCAGCAGCAGCGCGCGCCGGCCGGCGTCCATGCGCTCGCCGATCTCGTCGTCCTCGATGCAGGTCTCCATGTAGGCCGCCTGCTGGGACTCGACGAACTCGCGCTCGAAGGCCTGGATTTCTTCCGGGTAGTAGAACTCGACCCGGTTCATGGTCTTGTCGACGCCCACCGGGTGCAGGGTCGAGACCGTCAGCACATGCGGGTACCACTCGACCATGATGTGCGGATAGTAGGTGAGCCAGATTGCGCCGTACTTCGGCGCTGCGCCCTTGTCGTAGGCGCGCAGCGCGTCCTGCCAGCGCTGATAGACCGGCGTGCCGGCCTTGCCGCTGCGGCGTGCCACGCCGACCGTCTGCACCGAATAGTGCTCCTTGAACTCCCAGCGCAGGTCGTCGCAGGTGACGACGCTGCCCAGCCCCGGATGGAAGGGCCCGACGTGGTAGTCCTCCAGGTAGACCTCGATGAATGTCTTCCAGTTGTAGTTGCATTCATGCATCTCGACCCGGTCGAGCACGTAGCCGTTGAAGTCCAGGTCGGCGCGCGGGCCCATGCCGGCCAGGTCGGCGGCGATGTCGCGGCCGTTGTCCTCGAACAGCAGCCCGTTCCATTCGCGCAGCTTGTAGTTGTTCAGGTGCAGGCAGGGGTCGCTCGGAAAATGCGGCGCGCCCAGCAGAGTCCCGGCCGGCGCCTTCTCGCCGCCGCTGTAAGTCCAGCGGTGCAGCGGGCACACGATGTTGCCGGCCGCCGCGCCCGCGTGCGTCGTGTTGAGCGAGCCGCGCCCCTGCAGCATCACGGCCTGGCGATGGCGGCAGACGTTGGAGATCAGCTCGATGCCGCTGGCGTTGCGCAGCAGGGCGCGGCCGTGCCCTTCCTGCGCCAGGGTCGAATAGTCGCCGACATTGGGTACGCTCAGGGCGTGTCCGACATAGCGCGGACCTTTGGCGAAAATGGTTTCCAGCTCGCGCTGGTACAGTGTTTCGTCGAAATAGCTTGAAACCGGCAACTGGCCGCTGAGGCGCTGCAGTTGAAGACTCAAATCAGACATAGATACGGTGCAATACTTCAGGGAAGGTTTCGGATGAAACAACAGCAGGATAGGATAACAGCAATGGCCACGCCAGCGGCGACCCATCGGGTTCAGACCAGCCTGTCTGCCTCTTTCCAGCGCTTCTTCGATTCCGAAAAATCGAGCGCACTGGTGCTGGTCGCCTGCACCGCGCTCTCGCTGCTGCTCACGAACCTGTCGTTTGGCGCCGATTACCTGGCCCTTTGGCAGATCCCTGTTGCCGGCATGGTTGTCGGGCACTGGATCAACGACGCGCTGATGGCGGTCTTCTTCCTGCTCATCGGGCTGGAACTGGAGCGCGAGCTCTACAGCGGCGAGTTGTCGCAGCTGAAGAATGCGCTGCTGCCCCTGGTGGCCGCGCTCGGCGGCATCATCACGCCGGCGCTGCTGCACTTCGCGCTCAACGCGGGCACGCCCGCGCAGGCCGGTATCGGCATTCCGATGGCCACCGACATCGCCTTTGCCCTGGGTGCTCTGGCCCTGCTGGGTGCGCGCGTGCCGGCCTCGCTCAAGGTGTTCGTCGTGGCCTTCGCCGTCATCGACGACCTGTGCGCCATCGTCGTCATCGCCGTCTTCTACAGCACCGGCCTGTCGATGGCCTACCTGGCTGGCGCGCTGGCGGTCTGGCTGTTGCTGGTCGCCATGAACCGCCTGTTGCGCTGGATGGCGCTGCTGCCTTATCTGCTGGGCGGCGTGCTGATGTGGTTCCTGCTGCTCAAGTCCGGCATCCATGCGACGCTGGCCGGCGTCATGCTGGCTTTCGCCATTCCCTACTCGGCCAAGGAGGAGGACCAGGAATCGCCCTCGCACCGGCTCGAGGAGTTCCTGCACAAGCCGGTGGCCTTCATCATCCTGCCGCTGTTCGCGCTGGCCAACACGGCCATTCCGATCGGAGCCCACTGGATGCAGGAGCTCGCCAGCGGCAACAGCCTGGGCATCATGGTCGGCCTGCTGCTGGGCAAACCGCTGGGTGTGACCTTGATCTGCTTTCTGGCGGTGGCCGCGGGCCTGTGCAGCCTGCCGCCGGATCTGGGCTGGCGCCATATTGCGGGCGCCGGCCTGCTCGGCGGCATCGGTTTCACGATGTCGATCTTCATCAGCAACCTCGCCTTTGCTGGCGCCGCGCCGCTCATCGACGCCTCCAAAATTGCCGTCCTGCTGGCGTCGACGCTGGCCGGAGTGGCGGGATTCTTCTGGCTGCGGGCAACGCCGCGGAGCCCGGGCCAGCCATCGTCATTGGAGGCCTGACCCGCAATCCATGGCGCGCGTGGCACGGGATCCCGGATCAGCGCCCGCGCAGGAACAGGGCGTCGAGCTCGCGCAGGCTGATCTGGCGCCAGGTCGGGCGGCCGTGGTTGCACTGGTCGGAGCGGTCCGTGGCTTCCATCTGGCGCAGCAGGCCATTCATCTCTTCGAGCGTCAGGCGCCGGTTCGCGCGCACGGCGCCGTGGCAGGCCATTGTGGCGAGCAGCTCGTTGCGCGAGCGTTCCAGCACGCTGCTCGCATCGGTCTGCGCCAGTTCGGCCAGCACGCTGCGCGCCAGCTCGGTGGCGTCGCCGTGTGAGAGCGCGGTCGGCACGGCGCGCACCGCCAGCGTCTTCGGTGAAAAGGCGCTGATGTCCAGTCCCAGCGCGTTCAGTGTTTCGGCGTGCGCTTGTGCCGTGGCCACTTCGGTCGGCGTGGCCGCAAAGGTGACCGGAATCAGCAGCGGCTGGCTGGCCAGGCCGACGCCACCCTGGCTGGCGAACTGGTTCTTCAGCCGCTCGTAGACGATGCGCTCGTGCGCGGCGTGCATGTCCACAATGATCAGGCCCTGCGCGTTCTCCGCGAGGATGTAGACGCCCTGCAGCTGCGCCAGCGCGCGGCCCAGCGGCCAGCTGGCGGCCGGCGCCGCCTCCGGCTCGACCGGGGCCGGCCCTGCATTCCACAGCAGGTCGAGGTCGCTGACGCGGTGCCCGACCTCGGCTTCGAAGCGCATGGCCGGCTGCGATGCGTAGATCGGGCTGGCGGCTGGCGGCACGCTGAAGTCGTCCTGCATGGCGCGCTCGCTCGCCGCTGCTGCGGCCTGCCCGGCGCGCGGCGCTGCCAGCGCATCCTCCACCGCATGGCGCACGGCCTGGTGCACTTCGCGGCTGTCTCGAAAGCGCACCTCGATCTTGGTCGGGTGCACGTTGACGTCGACGCGGGCCGGGTCGATCTCGATGAAGAGCGCATAGACCGGTTGGCGCTGGCCGTGCAGCACGTCCTCGTAGGCGCTGCGCGCCGCATGCGTGACGACCTTGTCACGCACATAGCGGCCGTTGACGTAGCAGAACTGCTGGTCGGCGCGCGCGCGCGCCGCATCCGGGATGCCCGCGCGGCCCCAGACCCGGATCTGCGGCGTGTGCCCGGCGCGGCTGGCGCTGGTCTGGTAGTCGACCCAGACGGAGCGCTCGACGAAGTCGGCGCCGAGCACGTCGGCCAGGCGTTGCTCGAGCGCGGCCAGCGCGTGGCCGCGGCTCTCGCAGCGCCGCCACTGCTCGACCAACTTGCCCTCGTGCCAGATGGCAAAGCCAACGTCGGGCCGTGCCAGCGCGTGCCGGCGCACCGCTTCGACGCAGTGCGCGAGTTCGGTGGCGTCGGTCTTGAGGAACTTGCGCCGTGCCGGCGTGCTGAAGAACAGCTCCTTGACCTCGACCGTGGTGCCGGTGCTGCGCGCCACGGGCTTGAGTTCGCCGCTGCGGCCGTCGAGCCACCAGGCGTGCTCGACATCGGCGACGCGCGACAGGATGGCGCAGTCGGCGATCGAATTGATGGCGGCCAGCGCCTCGCCGCGAAAACCCATGGTGCCAACCGATTCGAGGTCGAGCAGGCTGGCGATCTTGCTGGTGGCGTGGCGCTTGAGCGCGATCGGCAGCTCTTCGCGCAGGATGCCCGCGCCGTCGTCCTCCACCGAGATCAGGCGCACGCCGCCGGCAAGGAGGCGCACCGTGATCTGGGTGGCGCCGGCGTCCAGCGCGTTGTCGACCAGTTCGCGCACCACCGAGGCCGGCCGCTCGACGACCTCGCCGGCGGCGATCTGGCTGATCAGTTCATCGGGCAGCTCAAGGATGGGGCGGCGGGGGGAAGGGGAGGGGATGGCGTTCACCGCGCCATTCTAGATTTTTCCTGGTCCTGCAAGGCGCGCCACTGCAGCTTGCCGGTGGCGGACTTCGGCAACGCATCGACCAGTTCGACGATGCGCGGCGCCTTGTAGACCGCCATGTTGGCATGCGCCCAGTCGATGATGTCCTGCGCTCGCAACTGGTTGCGGAAGGCTTCGCGCAGGACGACGACGGCCTTGACGGTCTCGCCGCGCTTGGGATCGCTGGCGGCGATGACGCAGGCTTCCTGGATCGCCGGATGCTGGTACAGCAGGGCTTCCACCTCGGCCGGCCAGACCTTGAAGCCCGAGGCGTTGATCATGCGCTTCAGGCGATCGACCATGAAGAAGTAGCCGTCTTGGTCGACCTGCGCTAGGTCGCCGGTGCGCAGAAAGCGCTTGCCGTCGATCTCGACGAACACTTCCGCCGTTGCCGCCGGGTTGTTCCAGTAGCCCTGCATCACGTTGGGCGCGTTGACGATGATCTCGCCGACCTCGCCCGCCGCCAGTTCGTGGAAGTCGGCCGGATCGACCACCCGCGCATCGACGCCGTAGATCGGGATGCCCAGGCACTGCTTCTTGGGACGCTGCACCGGGTTGATGTGGGTCGCGGCAATCGTCTCCGACATGCCGTAGCCCTCGACGTAGGGCACGCCCAGCAAGTCCCTCAGCTTTTGCGCCACCGCCTCCGGCATGGCGGCGCCGCCGCCGCGCAGGCCGCGCAGGCTTGACAGGTCGTATTCGGCGATCTTCGGATTGGCCAGCAGGTCCACCACCATGGTCGAGATCAGCTGCATCGTCGTGATCCGGTAGCGCTGCACGCACTGCGCCGCGACGTCGCGGTCCCAGCGCGGCAGCACCACCATCGTGCTGCCGTAGTAGAGCGGCCCGCTCATGCTGCCCTGCATGCCGGTCACGTGGAAGAAGGGCAGCACCGACAGCGTGGTCGAGTCCTGCGTCGTGTTGAACCACTGCATGCTGGCCAGGATGCTGGCCATCGCGCCGCGGTGTGTGTGCATGCAGCCCTTGGGATGGCCCGTGGTGCCCGATGTGTAGGGCATCACGCACAGGTCGTCCGGCCCGACCGTCAGCGGTCCCGGGCGAAGCTGGCGCGCGAGCATGTCGCTCCACAGCGTCACGCCGGGTCCCTCCAGCGCCATGCGCGGCGCTGCGACAAATTCCGGCATCTTGAATTCGGTCGGGCGCTTGAGGTAGTCGCTGTAGGCCGCCACCAGGATCTGCTCCAGGTCATCGGAGAGCAGCGGCGCCATCTGGGCAAAGATGTCCTGCGCCACGATCGCGACCCTGGCGCCGGTGTCCTTGACGTAATGGCGCAGCTCGGTCGTGAGGTTCATCGGGTTGACCGGCACCACGACGGCATTCGCGCGCAGGATGCCGTAATAGGCGAGCACGAACTGCGGGCTGTTCTGCATGTACAGGAGCACGCGGTCGCCCTTCCTGACGCCGCACACCTGCTCCAGGTAGCCGGCGATGCGCTCGGCCTCGTCCTTGAACTCGGCAAAGGTGATCGGCGTGTCGTAGAACAGGATGTAGGGCTTGTCGGGGAAGCGCGCCGCCGAGACCTCGACGTTGTAGAACAGATTGGTCTGCGGCACCGTCAGATGCTGCGGCTGGCTTTCGGGCCAGAAGGCGAGATGGCGATTTGACATGGGTGATCCGGTTGGCAGGACAGGCTGTTGGCGCGGATCGGGCGCCGACCGTGCGTGTGGGCGCGAGGCCGCCGGAACGTCGGCAGCCCGGCACAGCAACCGGGCTGCCGATCGCGTGCCGTTTACTTCATCAGTTCGCTCAGGCTGACCGGCTTGATCTTGCCGCCTTCAACCGTGGCAACGACCGGGTCGACCAGCGTGCCGCCATTGGCTTCGATGCCATGGAAGCCGCCGGAGTTCTGCTCCTTGCTCAGCTTGCCGATGGCTTCGTTGAGCTTGCCGCGGATCGCGCTGGCGTCGCTGGTGGTGCCGGCAAGTTTCATCGCCACCGCCAGCGCATGCGTGAGCGCGTAGTTGTAGGAGGACTCGCTGGTCGGGTCGCGGTCGGCTCCGTACATCTTGCGGTAGGCGGCGCTGAAGGCCTTGGCGCCCGGGCTCTCGTCATAGGACACGGGCAGCACGCCGATCGAGCCTTCGAGCATCGCCAGGCCGCCGGTGACCTTGGCCATTTCGTCGAGCTTGGCCTGGTCCATGATCAGGAAGCCGCCCTTGAAGCCGAGCTCGCGCGCCTGCTTGACCACCAGGCCGGTCGGCTCGGACGGACCGCCGATGAACATCACGTCGGGCTTGCCGGTCAGCACGCGGCTGACGCCGCTATAGAAGTCGGCCGAGCGGTTGTACGACATCGGATTGTTCGAGACGATGGTGCCGCCGGCCTTTTCCCAGGCCGGCGCGAACAGCACGCTCCAGTTCTTCGCGTACTCGTGGTCGCCCGGCAGCATGCTGACCTTCTTGCCGAACTTCTTCATTTCGTAGCGCGTGAAGGGCTCGATGTAGGAGTTGAACGTGGGCGGAATGCGGATCGTGAGCTTGTTGCCGGTCTCGGTGATCTTGGGCGTGCTCGAGTACGCCATCACGATGAACTTTTCCTGTTCGTTGAAGGCCTGCATCGCGTAGATGCCGCCGGAATGGGGAACGAACACGGCCGTCGTCTGGTACTGCTGCACCAGGCGGCGCGCGTTGATGGCGGCGTCGGCCGGCGAATATTTGTCGTCAAGCGCCACCAGCTCGAGCTTGACCTTCTTGCCGGCGACTTCGAGCCCGGTCGCGTTGATCTCCTTGATTGCCATCTCGATGCCGCTGACGACATTCTTGCCGTACAGCGCGGCGCCGCCGCTGAGCGGTCCGGTGTAGCCGATCTTGACGCTTTCCTGGGCCATCGTGCTGCCCGCGGCCAAGGCGGTCAGCAGCGCCGCGGCGAGCGACAGGGCGTTGAAGCGGCGGCGAGAGAATGCGGTTTTCATGGGGAGTCTCCTGGAGTTGGGGAAGGGAAAGCGGGCAATGGCGGGGCGTGTCGCGACAGCGCGCTTCAGGCGCCGATGTAGGCCGCACGCACGGCCTCGTTGTTGAGCAGCGAATCACGGTCGCCTTCGAGCGTGATGCAGCCGCGCTCGATGACGTAGGCGCGGTTTGCGATGGCCAGCGCCGAATAGGCGTTCTGCTCGGCCAGCAGCACCGTGGTGCCGGCCTGGTTGATGCGCTTGATGACCTCGAACACCTGCTTGACGATCAGCGGCGCCAGGCCGAGCGAGGGCTCGTCGAGCAGCAGCAGCTTGGGCCGTCCGAGCAGGGCGCGTCCGATCGCCACCATCTGCTGCTGGCCGCCCGAGAGCGATCCGGCCGGGTCGTCCTGCTTGGTTGCCAGGATCGGGAACAGGCTGAACACTTCTTCGAGCGAGCGCGCGATGCCGGCCTTGTCGCGCCGGTGCACATAAGCGCCCAGCGTCAGGTTCTTCTTCACCGACATCATCGGGAACAGCTTGCGCCCTTCGGGGCAATGCACCAGGCCGGAAGCGACGATCTGCGCCGGTCGCATGCCCACCAGTTCCTGCCCGGCAAAGCGGATGCTGCCGCCGCTGGCGCGCTGGATGCCGCTGGCGGCCATGAAGATCGAGGTCTTGCCCGCGCCGTTGGCGCCGAGCAGCACCACGAGCTCGCCCGGTTCAGCGTGCAGCGTGATGCCGTTGAGGGCACGAAAGCTGCCGTAATGCAGGTTGACGCCTTCAAATCGCAGCATGGTCGACTCCGAGGTAAGCGTCGATCACCTGCGGGTCGCGCCGGATTTCCGCCGGCGTCCCTTCGGCAATCTTGCCGCCGTTGTTGAGCACAACGATCTTGTCTGCCAATCGCATGATCATGTCCATCTTGTGCTCGATCAGGCACACGGTCTTGCCGTGGTCGACCAGTTTGCGGATCAGCGTGGCCAGGCCGACGGTTTCATCGGGGTTGACGCCGCCGGCCGGCTCATCGAGCAGCAGCAGCTCCGGGTCCGTCGCCAACGCCAGCGCCAGCGCGACGCGCTTGCGCTCCTCCTGCGTGATATCGCCGGCCATGCGGTGCGAGATGTTTGCCAGGCCGACGAAGTCGAGCGCCTCCATCGCCTTCTCGCGGCAGACCTTTTCCTCCTGCTGCAGGCGCTTGCTGTTGACCAGCACATCCCACAGGCCGGAGTGCGTGCGCAGGCGGTGGCCGACGATCAGGTTGTCGATGATCGTCGCGTTGTCGAACAGGTGCGTAGTCTGGAAGGTGCGCGCGATGCCCAGGCGCGCCACGTGGTCCGGTCGCAGGCCGGTCACATCCTGGCCGTTGAACAGGATCTTCCCCGAACTCGGCCGGTGCGTGCCGGCGATCAGGTTGAAGAAGGTGGTCTTGCCGGCGCCGTTCGGGCCGATGATGGCGCTGACCTGGCCGCGCTCGAAACGCGTGCTCACGTGGTCGACCGCTGTCAGGCCGAAGAACAGTTTGGTCAGGTCGATGATTTCAAGCATGGGGTTTACCTCGCGTCGTGTCGGCGCGGCGCGCGCGGCGATTGAGCCAGGTGCCGACGATGCCGTCGGGCAGGAAGATGATTAGCGCGATCAGCACCGGCCCGAACACCACCATGCGGTAATCCTGCAGGAACTGCAGGCCTTGCGTCATCCAGGTCACCAGCCCCGTGCCCACCAGCGGCCCGAGCAGGGTTCCGATGCCGCCGACCAGCACGAACATGACCAGGTCGAAGGTGACGACCTCGCTCGCCAGGTCGGGTCCGAGGAAGCGCACCTGCCCGGCATACAGCGCGCCGGCAAAGCCGGCGTAGACGACCGAGAGCACGAAGGACAGGGTCTTGGTGCGCATCAGGTCGATGCCCAGCGCTTCGGCCAGTTCGTCGCTGTTGCGCACCGCCATGAAGCTGCGCCCGAGCAGCGAGTTCACGATGCGCGACATGATCCAGACGCCCAGCGCCAGAAACGCCAGCACCAGGTAGTACTGCGACAGCGGCGTGCCGAACTGGACCGGGCCGATGCCGGCGGGCACCGGGATGCCCATGATGCCGACCGTGCCGTGGGTCAGGCTTTCCCACTTCTCGATCAGCAGGAACATGATGTAGCTCACGCACAGCGTGAAGATCGAGAAGTAGTGCCCCTTCAGGCGCAGCGACAGCAAGCCGATGAAGAAGCCCAGGATCGCGGTGACGACACCGGCCAGCGCGAACGCGATCCAGAACGGCACCTGGTAATCGACCGTCAGGATGCCCACCGTGTAGGCGCCCACCGCCATGAACGCGCCGTGCGCGAGGTTGAACTGGCCGGTGTAGCCGGTGATCAGGTTCAGGCCGATGGCCGCCAGCGCCATGATGAAGGCCTGCGTCGCCACCGAGATCAGGTAGTTGTTGTGGGCGAACAGCGGAAACAGCAGCGCTGCCAGCGCCAGCAGGATCCAGCCGGTCTTTCATTGCAGCAGTTTCATCAGCGCGCCCCCCGCGTGGTGAAGAGGCCCTGCGGACGGAACGACAGGATCACCACCAGCAGCACGAAGGCGATGATGTCCTTGTAGTCGGTCGAGAAGTAGAAGCCGCCGAAGCTCTCGGCCATGCCGATGATCAGGCCGCCCACGATGGCGCCCGGAAAGCTGCCCATGCCGCCCAGGATGATGATGACGAAGGCCTTGGTGATCACGAGGTTGCCCATGCTCGGGTAGACCAGGTTGATCGGCGCATAGAGCACGGCCGCCACCGCCGCCAGCGCGCCCGAGATGGCGAACACCAGCAGGGTCACCCGCGTGGCGTCGATGCCAACGAGCGCCGCGCCGTCGCGGTTCTGCGCCATGGCGACGATGGTCGAGCCCAGCACGGTGTGATTGAGGAACAGGTGCAGGGCCACCATCAGGCTGAAGGCGCCGGCGATGATCAGCAGGCGCTGCAGCGGCGCGGTCAGCCCGAACACTTCGACAATCTGGCCGTAGGGTGTGGGCATGCGGTGGAACTCGGCGCCGAACACGGCCTGCGCGCCGGCTTCGAGGAACAGCATGATGCCGATGGCCGCGATCATGTCGTGCAGCTCGGGCGCGTGGCGCAGCGGGTGGAACACCAGGCGCTCGGCCAGCATGGCGATGGCCGCCACGATGGCGGCTGCGCCGGCCATGGCGACCCAGTAATTGACACCCAGCACCGACATCAGGTAATAACCGGCGAAGGCGCCGGTCATGTAGAAGGCGCCGTGCGCGAAATTGGGCACGTGCAGGATGCCGTACACCAGCGTCAGGCCGAGCGCCACCAGGCTGTAGACGCCGCCGACGGTCAGGCCGTTGAGCAATTGCTGGAAAAACAGTTCCACATCAATCCTTGAAATGCGCTTTGGCGCGCCGCAATGTCGGCACGTCAGAGCTTGCGGTCGATTCTAGGGATGAAAGGCTCGGGGTTAGCCCCAGTGACCGTCGCATCGGCGACTGCACGGACGCCTCAGGTGCCGGCTGCCAGGCCGTCGCGCAGCTGCCGCTTGAGCACTTTGCCGATCGCGCTGCGCGGCAGGTCATCGACCAAATGCAACTGGCTCAGCCGCTGCGTGCGGCCGAGCTGGGCGTTGACCCACGCCAGCAGTTCGTCCGCGCCCGGTGCCGCGCCCCGTTGCAGCACGACGAAGGCCACCGGCGTCTCGCCCCATTGCACGGATGGCACGCCGACCACTGCCGCTTCGAGCACGCCGGGATGACGCCGCAGGACGGTTTCCAGATCGCTCGGGTAGACGTTGAAGCCGCCCGAGATCAGCATGTCCTTCTTGCGGTCGAGCAGGGTCAGGAAGCCGTCGGCGTCGAAGCGTCCGACGTCGCCGGTGCGGATGAAGCGCTTGCCCTGCGGGTCGAACCACTCGGCCTCTCGCGTCTTCTCGGGTTGGCCGTGGTAGCCCGTCATCATGCCGGCCGAGTGGCCCACCACCTCGCCGATCTCGCCGGGCGCAACTTCGACCCCTTGGTCGTCGATCAGGCGCATGTCGTGGCCTTCGGCCGGACGCCCGACGGTATGCAGTTTGTCAGGCCAGGCGTGCGCTTCCAGGATGCAGGTGCCGCCGCCTTCGGTCATGCCGTAGAACTCGACCAGCGCGCCGGGCCAGCGCTTGAGCGCATCGGCCTTGAGCGCGGCCGCGAACGGCGCACTGGTGGAGAACTTGACCTGGTAGCTGGCGAGGTTGAAGCGGTCGAACTCCGGATGCGCGAGCAGGCGCTGGTATTGCACCGGCACCAGCATGGTGTGCGTGACGCGGTGCTGCTGCGCGAGCTTCAGATAGGCAAGCGCGTCGAACTTGGGCATCAGCACCACGCTGCCGCCAAAGCTCAGCGTCGGGAAGAAGACCACGAGCGTGGTGTTGGAATAGAGCGGGGTGGACAACAGTGTCACGGTGTCGGCGCCATAGCCATAGGCGGCACCGCGGCGCACGTGCGACCAGCGCATGCCGTGCGACTGCACGATGCCCTTGGGCTCGCCGGTGGTGCCCGAGGAATAGATGATGTTGAACGGCCATTCAGGCCGGACCTCGACGTCGAGCGGCTTTTGCTCGGCGGCGGCCAGCCAGTGGTCGAGCGCGCGGCCGGCATCCGAGCCGTCGAGCGCGATGCGCGCTGGCGCGTCGGCGGCCCTCGGCCCCAGCGCTTCGGCGCCGTGGGCATCGGTGAACAGCAGCCGGGCCTGGGCGTCCTGCGCCATGCGCTGCAGGCTGGCCGCGCCCGACCCCGGCGCCAGCGGTGCCACCGCCACACCAGCGCGCAGCGCGCCGAGGAAGACGGCCGCGTATTCGATCGACATGTCGGCGCAGATGGCGATGGCCTGGCCGGGTTTCACGCCGTCGCGCTGCAGCGCGCAGGCGGTGCGGTCCATCAGCGCGTCGAGCGTCGCGTAGTCGATGCTGCGCTCGCCCTGCACCAGCGCGCGCCGCTGCGGCGACTGCCGGGCGTGCTGGTGGATCAGGTCGGTGATGTTGCCGAATTCGGAATCGATGGAAACGGTCATGGGAAAAATTGCGGGCAGATGATGGCTGGGCATCGTAACCAACATGGATGACCGTGCGTGTCGCCGGCGACACATGCCGCTAGGTCGTCAGTGGCAAGCTGGATCACTGCTGCATGCGCAGGTATTCGCGGTGCTTCATGTCGAGGTAGGCGCCGCGCTCCACCTCATGCAATTGCGTGGCGTAGAGCTCGGTGGCGCTGAACCAGTCCTGCAGGCGCTTCTCGAACTGCTGCGCGGCCGGCGTGGACGCGGCGCCGAGGTAGGCGTCGATCGCCAGGTAGTAGCGCATCGTGTTGCGCTCGACGGCGGCGCGCACGCCCTCGATGTAGGCGCCAGGGCTGCCGCTCTGGCTGGCGCCGCGCGTAAAGCCCATCTTGCCGCGGCCGAGGGTCGCGAGGTAGGCCTGCATGGCGATGCGAGCGACGAAGTTGTAGGTATAGGCATAGCGCAGGTGGAGAAAGGTCTTGCCGTTCGCCAGCGCCACGGTTTCGAGCCGGATCGAATAGTCGCTCGTGCCCAGCGGTCCCTTGTCTGCGAGCAGGCTGACATCGAGATACTCGGGTGTGCTCGCTTTGGCGCTGTAGCTGAATTGAACCGGGTAGGCGGCACTGAGTTCCTCGTAGGTCTTCTTGCCGATGCTGACCGAGATCACGACCGGCGCCTTGCCGCTGGCGGCGCGGCAGTACTTGGTGTTGAGGTGCAGGATCAGCATGTCGCACCAGCGCGCCGGATCGCTGAAGGACTCGCGCACGGTCGCGAACGGATGCTCGACCAGCGCATAGATGTCGGCCTGCAGGCGGTTCGGGGACTCTGTCGAATCCAGGTAGAGCGGCCGTCCGAACGCGTTGTTCGCCAGTTGCGGGGCCAGTTCGGTGAATTTGGCACGCAGCGCGGCCGCCGTTGGCGCCTCGGCCTCGGCGGCCGCCACCGTCTGGCCCGAGGCCGCCCACAGCAGGCCGGCCAGCAGCAAGGCAAGCCATTTGGACGGTTTGATCCGCAACAGACTGATCATTGAAAACCTTCCTTGTAGCGAGCGGAATTGTGCGCCCAAAATGCGCGGGGATAATCGGAGCCCATGGAAATCATCACCTCGCTGTTCGACTTCATCCTGCACGTTGACCGTTACCTCGAAACCTTTGTCCTGAACTACGGCCTGTGGGTCTATGCGCTGCTGTTCCTCGTGATCTTCATCGAGACCGGCGTCGTCGTCATGCCCTTCCTGCCCGGCGACTCGCTGCTGTTCGTGGTCGGCGCCATGTGCGGCGTCGGCCTGATGAGCTACCCGCTGTCGATCGCGCTGCTGCTGGGTGCCGCCGTGCTCGGCAACCAGTCGAACTACGCGCTGGGGCGCTACTTCGGGCCGCGCGTCTTCAAGTGGGAAGATTCCCGCTTCTTCAACAAGAAGGCGTTCAACAGCGCGCACGACTTTTACGAACGCTACGGCGGCATCACGATCATCGCGGCGCGCTTCATGCCGTTCCTGCGCACCTTCGCGCCCTTTGTCGCCGGTGTGGCCAAGATGAGCCGCGCGCGCTTCACGTTCTTCGACGTCACGGGCGGCAGCCTGTGGGTGGTGGGCATCATCACGGTGGGCTACTTCTTCGGCAACATTGCCTTCGTGAAGACGAACCTGGACAAGATCATCTGGGCCATGATCCTGCTGCCCGGCCTGTTCGTCATGGCCGCATCGTGGCGCACGCGGCGCAAGGTCAACTGAATCCGGCATCCCGGCCCTGGTGCTGTCATCCCGGGCCCAAGTCTGTCATCCCGGGCTTGACCCGGGATCCATGCCTTCTTGACATTGCCACGCGCGGCATGGAGTGCGGATCGAGATGCTATGGATGCCTCCCTCCCCACTGGGGATAAACAGGAGAGCGTTGAACGCCAGGAGCATGAACAGCCGTTGTTCAGGAAGAGACTTCGAGCAATCGAGGTGGATCCTCTGATGGATACGGCATCAGAGTGCCC
>CAIKMZ010000071.1 GCA_903828665.1 uncultured beta proteobacterium | reverse complement strand
GATGAAGTCCTGCGGGTACAGCACCAGGCCGAAGATGTAGAAGCGCCGCGCACCCAGATCAAACAGCACGGCCTGGCGTTGGCCCCACTGCAGCCAAGGCAGGCCGTAGAAGATGATCTGCGTGAGCCAGACCATGGCCCATCGCCAGTTGCTGAAGAAGCCCGCGGTGCTGCGCGGGTAGATCTTGCGCTGCGCGGCGTACAGGGAAACCAGTTCCCCATCAGCGGGCTGTGCGTTGATGGGGATGACCTTGCGCGGTGCGGATGCCTTGGTGCTCAAGCCTTGTCCTTTTCTTTCAACTGAACCATTCGACCCTGGGCTGTCCGGCGCTCAGGCGCCGAAGCTCTCGGGCATTTGCAGGGC
Organism: uncultured beta proteobacterium; assembly: GCA_903828665.1. Classification (GTDB taxonomy): domain Bacteria; phylum Pseudomonadota; class Gammaproteobacteria; order Burkholderiales; family Burkholderiaceae_C; genus Rhodoferax. The sequence continues at coordinate 61,812 of CAIKMZ010000071.1, read as the reverse complement.
GACCACTTCGCCGCGCGCAGTGGCCACGCCGTTGGCCAGCACGGTGCTTTCCACGACCACTTTGCGGCCCTTGATCTCCTTGATGCGCCCGCGTATCTCGAGCGGGCCAAGCGGCGTCGGTTTCAGAAAGTCGACATGCAGCGAGCCCGTGACGAATCGAAACGGTGGCAGCGTGTCCATCGCGCGACCATCGGCGCGATACATCGCCGCCGCCGCCGTGCCGGTGCCGTGGCAGTCGATCAGCGAGGCGATCAGGCCGCCGTAGACAAAGCCAGGTATCGCCGTGTGGTAGGCCTCGGGCGTGAACCAGGTGACGGTTTCTTCGCCATCCCAGACCGTCTTGATCTGGTGGCCATGCGGGTTTTTCGAGCCACAGCCGTAGCAATGCGACACGTTTTCGGGGTAGTAGTCTTGGAAGGCCTTCATTGTGTTTCCAGGTTGTTGTTGTCGGTATCGGGGGTCAATTGGCAATCCAGCCCAGGGCGCGCCCCAGCATGAGCAGGGCGATCAGGGCGCAGAACCAGGCAAAGGCCTGCTGAAGGCGCTGGGCGTCAAGCTTTTGCGCGACGGCGCGGCCCAGCAGCAGAGCCAGCACGGCACCTGCGGCAAACGGCAGGGCCACGCTCCAGCGCACCGGCTCATGCAAGGCGGCGCTCGCGATGGCGCTGATGGAAACGAGGGCGATCACGGCCAGCGACGTCGCTTGGATGCTGCGGATGTCCAGGTCGGTGTGGCGCCGGAGCGCCGGAATGATGACAAATCCGCCGCCAACGCCGAGCAGACCGCTGAGCAGGCCTGCGATCAAGCCGGTGCCGGCCAGCGCCAGCGCGCAGGGTCGGGTCCAGGTCAGGCGCTGGTCCTTGCTGTTGACACGGCACAGCACCGACACCGGCAACTGCGCCGCCTGGACGGGGCGCCGCAGCATGCGCCAGGCGGTATAGATCAGGACCAGGCCAAAGGCGCCCATCAGCGGACGGTTTGGCAGCCGCTGCGCCAGGTAGACGCCAAGGGGGGCGACCAGCATGCCCACGGCGCCGATCAGCGCCGCCGCCCGGTAACGCACGATGCCTTGGCGCAGGCCAAGCACGGCCCCGATCAAGGCCGCCAGGCCGACCGCCACGAGGCCGATCGGCGCCGCCTGCTGCAGCGGCAGATGCAGGCCAAACACCAGCAGCGGAATGGCCAGCACGCCGCCGCCCGCACCCGTGAGCGCCATCACCAGGCCGATGAGGGCGCCCAGAACGAGCGCGAGGGAGATCGATTCCATTGGCCTGGCCTACTGCAGGGATTGCCAGGCTTTGTTCGCACTGACAAAAAGCTGCACCATGATTTGCGTGTGTTCCATCAGAGCAGATTGAGGGGGATCTTGAGATAACTGACGCCGTTGTCTTCAGGCGCCGGCGGCTTGCCTGCCCGGATATTGACCTGCACCGCCGGCAGGAGCAGGACCGGCATGGAAAGGCTCCGGTCGCGTGCTTCGCGCAGACGGACAAACGCAGCTTCGTCAATGCCGTCGTGGACATGGATGTTCTTTTCGCGCTGCTCGGCCACCGTCGTGACCCAGGCCGGCGCGCGCCCCTCGGGCGGGTAGTCGTGGCACAGGTGCAGCCGCGTCGTGGGTGGCAGCGCCAGAATCCGGCGGACCGATCGGTACAGCGTGGCGGCGTCGCCACCGGGAAAATCGCAACGGGCCGAACCGTAGTCGGGCATGAACAGAGTGTCGCCGATGAAGGCATTCGCGCCGATGACAAAGGTCAGGCAGGCCGGCGTGTGGCCCGGGGTGCGCATGACGCCAACCTCGATCTCGCCGATCCGGAAACGGTCGCCGTCGTCAAGCAACTGGTCGAAGTCGGCGCCGGTCGTGTCCTGATCCTTGAGGTTGAAAATCTTCTTGAACGTGCGCTGCACCTCGCAGATCGGACGCCCGATGGCCAGCTTGCCGCCAAGCTTTCCCTGCAGGTAGGCCGCCGCCGAAAGATGGTCGGCATGGGCGTGCGTTTCGAGCAGCCACTCCAGCTTGAGGCCCTCGCGCGTCAGGTGGTCGATGAGCTTGTCGGCGCTGGCGTGTGAAGTCCGGCCCGATTTCGGGTCATAGTCCAGCACGCTGTCAATGATCGCAGCCTGCAGGCTGACCGGGTCCGAGACCACGTGGCTGACGGTGAACGTTGCGGGATCGAAGAAGGACGCGATGAGCGGTGTTGGCACGGCACAGACCTCGGACACAGGAGCCTATTCGAAGGCGGGCAGGCTCGGCTTGACGACCGGCTTGCCGGCCGCGACCCAGGCATCGAAACCGCCGGCTATGGACTTGACCTGCAGGTAGCCCATGTCGTGCAGGGCGCAGGCGGCCAGCGCGGCGCGTCCGCTGGTCTTGCAGTACAGAACGATGCGCAGATCGCGCGAGCTCAGTTCCGGGCTGGCGCTGAGTTTGAACTCGAGCAGACCGCGCGAGGCATGGATGGCGCCGCTCAGGTGTCCGGCCGCGTATTCGTCGGCCTCGCGCACATCGAGCAGGACGTCGGCGTCAAGGATCGCTTGTTCGGCCTCGGCCACCGGGATTTCCGCAATGCGCGCCTTGGCGGCGGCGACGAGATCGTGGGCTGTCTTCATCGGAGTCCTGGAAATAGTTAAGCAGGGACTGATATTATCGCTGTGTTGAGGGAATTTTTCCACGCCGTCCTGGATCGGCGCGCCTGCATGCAATGGCCCCTTCCGAACGCAGCATACGCCGCGTGCGGCCGCATGCAATTCACAATGCGAAAGTACGTTCATGATCAAGCAAGCCTGTGTTGTCACCCTTCTGAGCCTGTGCGCCTGGGCCGCGCATGCCGAGGTGGTCAACGTCGACAACGCGGAAATGGCGCGTCTGGTCGCCAGTGGCGCGGCGGTCATCGATATCCGGACCGCGCCCGAATGGAAGGAGACGGGAGTCGTTGCGGGCAGCAAGCTGCTGACATTCTTTGATGAAAAAGGCCAGGTCGATGCACCGGCCTGGTTGCAGCAATTGAAGACGACCATAAAACCGGGCCAGAGCGTCGTCCTGATCTGCCGCAGCGGCAACCGTTCACGCACGGCGGCGCAGTTTCTCGCGCAACAGGCCGGGTACAAGACCGTCTACAACGTCACCTCCGGCATGAACGGCTGGACCCGTGAGGGGCGCACGGTCGTGCCGGTCAACGCCATGACGGCAGCGTGCCCCGCCGGTGCCAAGTGTTGAGCTCCCATGCGTCCCTGTGAATCAGCCACAGCGGCGCGCGGTGCGCGAGTCGCGGCGCTGATCGTTGCGTTTTCGCTGACCGCGTGCGCCAGTGGCCCCGGTGCCGATCCGCGTGACCCGCTGGAGCCGCTCAACCGCAGTGTTTACCGCTTCAACGACACGCTCGATGCCGCCGTGCTCAAGCCGGTGGCCAGCGGCTATCGCGACCTCATGCCCGAACGCGTGCGCCAGGGCGTCGGGAATTTCTTCGGCAATCTGCAGGATGTCTGGTCGTTCGTGAACAACGCGCTGCAATTCAAGGGACAGGCGGCGCTCGACAGCGCCAAGCGCGTCGGCGTCAACACCGTTCTTGGCTGGGGCGGCATCTTCGATGTGGCCACCGAGATGGACATCGAAAAGCACACCCGGGATTTCGGCCACACGCTGGGTTACTGGGGCATGGCGCCGGGCCCGTATCTGGTCCTGCCGCTGCTCGGGGCTTCGTCCCTGCGCGACACGGCGGCGCTTCCGCTTGACTGGAAGGGCGATCTGGTCTCCAGCGTGCATTCGGTGCCAGTGCGCAATACGGCCGTCGGGCTGCGCGCGCTGGACGAGCGATCGACCCTGCTCAAAGCCGGCACGATGCTGGAGGAAGCGGCACTGGACCCCTACAGCTTTGTCCGCGATGCCTATCTGCAGCGCCGGCGCAGCGTCATCTACGACGGCAACCCGCCGGACCTGGAAGAACCCGCCGCTTCACAGCCGCCCTGAGCGTCGCGTTGCTCAATTCCTAGCTCAGCGCCCGCCCTTCACCGGCTTCCTCAACCGTTCGTCCGTCGCGGATGTGGTAGATCCGCTTGAAAGTCGGCATGATTTTCTCGTCGTGCGTGACCACGATGATGGCGGCCTGCGATTGCTGCGCCATTGCGTTGAGGATGCGCATCACGCCCAGGGCGCGCTCGCTGTCGAGCGGCGCCGTCGGCTCGTCGGCCAGGATCACCGGCGGGCGATTGGCCAGCGCGCGCGCGATCGACACGCGCTGCTGTTCGCCCCCCGAAAGCTGTGAAGGCGCGGCCTGCGCGCGGTGCGCCACGTCGAGCGCCTCCAGCAGTTCGAGCGCGCGCGAGCGCGAGTGCGTGTTGGACACGCCGGCCAGCATCGGCAGTAGGGCGACGTTGTCAGTCACGTCCAGAAATGGAATCAGGTAGGGCGCCTGGAAGACGAAGCCGATGCTGTCGCGCCGCAGCGTGCGCAGGTCCGGAATCTTCCAGCCGCCGTCATAGATCACCTTGCCGCCCAGCACCATGCGCCCGGCGGTCGGCTCGATGATGGCGCCCAGGCATTTGAGCAGTGTGCTCTTGCCCGAGCCGGAGGGCCCGACCAGTCCCACGACCTCGCCCGGACCGACCGTCATGTTGACGTCCTTCAGGGCTTCGACAGCGGTGTCGCCGTGGCCGTAAACCTTGCGCAGGCGTTCGATCACGATGCCGCTCTGGCCGGCCGCAGAAGAACGATGTAATGCCTGGTTCATGCTCGCTCAGCCGCCGATCGCGTCGGCCGGATCTACCTTGAGCGCAACCCGGATCGCCAGCGTGCTGGCCAGTGCGCAGATCAGCATCGTCACCACAAGACCGGTGAACGCGTCGCGGGTCTCTAGCAGCACGAACTTCGGAAAGATCGGCGCCCAGGCCGTGGCGGCCAGCTTGCCGACGACAAAGCCGATCAGGCCCAGGCCCAGCGCCTGCTGCAGGATCATCCAGGCAATGGTCAGGTTGCGTGTGCCGATCAGCTTGAGCACCGCGATCTCGCGGATTTTGCCCAGCGTCATGGTGTAGATAATGAAGGCGACGATCGCGGCGCTGACCAGTGCCAGGATCACGAGGAACATGCCGATCTGCCGGGCCGATGTCGCAATCAGCTTGGCCACCAGAATGTCTTCCATGCCCTCGCGCGTGAAGACCTCCAGGTGCTTCCAGCGGCGGATCGACTGCGCCACCTGTTCCGGCAGGGACCCGTCCTGGACCTGCACCAGCACCGCATTGACGTTGTGGCTGCTGGCCTGCGCGGCTTGCACCGCTTCGAGCAGGCCCGGTATCGCCGGGCGGTTGAACGCCGGGTTGGCAGCCGTGCGGGCGCGGTCGTTGAGGATCGCGTCGTTATCCTTGAGGAACTGCGCATCCTGCGCGTCCTTGAGCGAAATGAAAACCATGGGGTCGCCGCCGGATGAGACCATGCGCTGCGTCAGCCCGACCACGGTGTAGTCATGGCGGCGGATGCGGATGCGCTCGCCGAGCGCAAAGCCGGTCTTGATATCAGCGACCGCCTCGTAGTGGCTGCGCGTGATGTGGCGACCGGCCACCAGATAGCCGGGGCTGCCCGGTTGCCCCGGCTCCATGCCCACCACCATGGCGCGCACCTCTGCATTGCCCTGTTGCACCTGCATCGTGAAGTAGGTGACATTGGCCGCGCGCATTACGCCGGGCATGCCCAGGACGCCGCGCACCAGGTCGTCCTTGATGCTCGACGCTTCGGCATAAGGCCCCTGAGTGTCTTTCTGCACCACCCAGAGATCGGCGCCGCTGTTGCCGAGCAGGGCGCGTGCATCATCGACCATGCCGCGGTAGACGCCGGCCATGCTCAGCGTGACGCCGATCAGCAAGCCCAGCCCGAGCCCGGTCAACGCGAATTTCTGCCACGAATGCAGAATGTCGCGCCCGGCCAGGCTGATCATGGCGCCGCGCCGGCCGGCTTCACCAGCGCGTCCACGACCCGGATCCGGCTGTCGCTGCCCAGCGCCTTCTGGCTGTAGACGATGACCTCGTCGCCGGCCTTCAAACCATCGAGCACCTGCACTTGGCCATCGAGGCTGCTGCTGCCCAGCTTGAGCGCAACAAAGACCGGCTTGCCTGCTTCGATCCGCCAGACGCCGATGCTGTTGCCCTGGCGCGTGATGCTCGCGCTGCTCACCAGCGGCGCCTTGGGCGTGGCGGGCAGTTGCAGCGTGACCTCGGCCATTTCTCCGACCGAGATGCCCGCGGGCGCTGCATCGAAGCTGACCTGCGCCATGCGCTCCTCGGCCACGCTGTCGCTGATCAGCTCGACCCGCGCGACGCTGCCAGCCAAGGTGGCTTGTGGCTGCGAGCGCAGATTGATCTGCGCCTTCAGACCGGGCACCAAGCCGGCCGAGCGGCCCTGGTCCAGCCGCAGCCGGATCCACAGGCTGGCCGGATCGATCAGGCGCAGCACCGGCTGGCCGGCCACGACGGTCGAGCCGGGCTCGGCATCGCGGCTGCTGACCACGCCATCAGAAGGCGCGAGCAGGCGCACGGTGGCGCGCTGCTGCTGAAGCGCCGCGCGATCGGCCTGCAGCCGCGTCATGTCCTGTCCAGCTCCGTTCAGGTTGGCCTGTGCCGCCTCCAGCGCGGCGTCGGCCGAGGCCTTTTCCTGCAGCCGCGCTTCGAGCGCGCCGGCGCTGATGAAGTTCTGGTTCGCCAGATCCTGATTGCGGCGCAAGTTGATGGCTGCCAGCTCACCTCGCGCCCTTGCATCGAGCAGCTGCGCGGCCGCTGCCGCCCGTGCGCTGGCAGCGCGCGCCAGTGATGCGTCGAGCGAGGCGAGTCGCTGTTCCAGGTCAACCGGGTCCATTTCGGCCAGCACCTGACCGGCCTTGACAGGGTCGCCGACGTCGACTTTGACATGCAGCACACGGCCGGCCACCGTGGGGCCGAGCATCCAGCTGCGGCGCGCTTCGACCGTGCCGATGCCGAACAGCGCCGGGCTGAAACTGCCCTCGGTGACGCGGCTGACGGTAACGCGCGTCGGCGCCAGCGGGCCGGCGCGCAGCAGCACGAAGGCCAGCGCGGCGATCAGCGCCAGGGCCAGGCCGGCCAGCGCCAAGCGGCGCCGCAATGCGGGGGATTTGCTCATCTGGTGTTACCGGCAGTTGTTGTGCAGCTTCCACTTCTCTTCGTGGCCCATGGCCTTGGCGAAATCGGGCACCTTGCAGCGCTGCGCCTCGGCCGGATCGACCGGTGTTGCCGGTGCCGCGTTGACAGCCGGCGCGACCGGCGTCAGGCGCGGTGAACCCGTGCGGTAGACCCATTGCCAGATCACGCCGAGCATCGCGAAGAACAGCAGCAGAACGATCACCTGGGCCATGCTGGTGCGGATGCGCTGCTGCGGCGCGAGCTCGCAGCTGCCGCCGGGGCACAGTTGCGCCGCCTCCTTGTTGAACCGGTTGTAGATCTTGCAGCCGATGCAGATGCCGAATGCCGCTTCGAAGAACAGCAGCAGCAGGCAGGACGAGCAGACGATCATGTTGATCGGACCGATCACCTGGTGGATCACCATCAGGTACAGCATGGCCAGCGCCAGCACAAAACCGATGGCCCAGGCAAAGCGCTTTTGCGGCGCGCCGACGTACTCGGGTTGTTGCTTGCGCACCGCCCACTGGCCGATGATCAGGCTTGGCGCGTAGCGCGGATTGACGAACAGCCGCAGCGTGAAGTCGATCAGGAACAGCAGTACGAAGACGCGCGTCGGCTGGTAGTTGCCCACCAGCCAGGCGTTCATGAACGCAATGATGGCAAAAAAGAACAGGATGCCGGCACCGGCCCGAACGGCGCGTTCGTTGAGCACTGCAACGTCGTATTCAGGAAGGCGCTGTCCGAATTCAAAGATGGAGGAGGTCATGCGAGTCGGCCTTGTTCGTCATGGCGCAAGTATGGCTGGAAACGCCAGCCGCCCGACCCGATCAGGCGGCTGCCGCCTCATTCTTTACGCAACTTGACCAGAAATAATGGCAGACCCGCTGCCAGGCAGTTGTCTATTCCTTGATCAAGACTTGGTTGCCCGCAAGGAATTCGACATTGGCGCGCAGGTAGCGGGCCTTGATGCCTTTTTCCTTGAGGATGTCATACGCCAGCTCGGCACGCGTGCCGGTCGAGCAGTGCAGCGCAACGGGCTTGTCCGCAGGAATCTCCGCGTAACGCCGCGCCATTTCCTCGGCCGGGATATTCACGGCGCCCGGGAAGCGCCCCTTGGCGAATTCCTCCGGCGTGCGGGTATCCAGAATCAATTGGGAGCCGGTCTTGACGATTTCCTCGAAGTCCTTGATCGCCACCTCGCCGTCGGCGAGCTTGCGGGCATAACTGATTCTGGTCGGCACCGCTCCGGTCAGCAACGGGTTTCCGGCCGCCAGCCAGGCCCTGGCGCCGCCGGCGAACAGCGTGGCATTGGGGTACTCCCATTCACGCGTCCATTCGAGCGCCTCGATGGCCTGTGCGTCCTGGTCGGCGTAGAAGACAATCGCTGCACCGTGAAATTCCGGGAATTGCTTTTCGGCGTTCTTCAGCTGCGCCAGCGGGATGTTCACCGCACGCGGAATATGGCCGCCAGCCGCTTGGTCGACCGGCCTGAGGTCGATCAGGACGATGTTGCCGCTCTTGACGAACGACAGGCTTGATTCGGTGGCGTAGTCGAGCTTCTTCCAGCCGGGCTCACCTTCGGGAAACATGCGGACATCCTTGAACCCCAACTTGACCGCGATCGTGGCCGATTTGGGGCTGAGCATGCAGGACAGCCCGCCGCAATAGAACACCAGCGTCTTGTTCAGATCCGCCGGCAGCAGCTTGGGGCCGTCCTTTTCGAGTTCGTTGAGCGGGATCGAGATGGCGCCCGGCAGGTGCCCCTGGACATAACGCCCGGCAGGGCGGGAGTCGATCAGGATGAAGCTTTCGCCACCTTTTTGCAGCAGGGCCTTCAGGGCGGACGCGTCAATGCGGGTCACGCCGGCCGGCAGCGGCGCGATCACCTTGGTGACCACTTTGGCGCGGCTCTCCGATCCGGTCTGCGCGAAGTCGATCGTGATGACCTCGTCCGGGATGATATCGGCTGCAGATGCAGTGTTCCTGAACTGGGTCTGCGCGTCAAATTTGAAGACGTGAACCCCTTTGTTCGCAACCTCGACCGCAATGGTGCGGGCCGTATTGGAAACATTCTTGACACTGCCGGTCAGCTCGTCGGCCATTGCCGCCGTGACCAGTCCAAGGCCCAGGGTCAAGGTGATGGTGGACAAGCGAAATTTCGTCATGGTTGATCCCTCTTCAAGCGTGGTGTGTTCCAGCCCGCCTGTGCGCAGCTCGGACCGCGCGGTTCTTGTGTCGGACCGCTCTGTTGTTATCCCATCCCCTGCTTGTCATCCCGGGCTTGCCCCGGGATTCAGTGCCACACGCAGCATGGATTGCGGGCCGGGGCCCACAATCACAGCTTGCTTGCGGCTCAGCAACCGGCCGTCTTCTTGAAGGACTTCGCCGTGTTCTTGCCGTCCTTGTCGAAGCGGGCACGGATCTCGTCGCCCTCGACGATGCGCTTGTCCTTGAACTTGTCCAGCGTCAGGTCATCGGTGATGGTGACATTGACCTGCTCCCCGGTCTTGGCGTCTTTCAGGGTGGCCAATGCCGACTTGCCATCGGGTGCCAGCTTGATCTTGGTGACCGGGCCGACCATCTTGCCTTCGTCGGCAAAGGCGTTGCCGGTGAAGGCGGCGCCCGACAGGGCGAGCGCGGCCGTCAGAATGAGTGTTGAGAATTTCGATTTCATTTTGAACTCCTTGAAGAATGCTTAGAACTTCACTTCGAAAGTGGCGTAGACATTGGTGGCGTTTTCGAGCGGCGTCGTGGTCATCATCTGGCCGTTGACGCTGCTCATCTCGACCGGTGCGCCGACCCAGTTGTTGCTGCCGGTGTAGTTGAAGTGGTAGTGCTGGACGCCCAGGCGGAAGTAGGCGCGGCTGAAGAACGAAGAGACCGGCGCCTTGTCGAGTTCCTGGATCAGGTAGGCTTCAACGACGTCGCCGCGCGTGCCGACCTTCGACGTCCACATGTCGTCCGAAGCCGGTGCGAAGGTGATCCAGTCCTTGGAGCCGTGGTTGTACTCGAGGCCGATCTTGGTCTTCGACGGCAGGTCATAGCGCATGCCAAGGTAGACCGCGGTGCCGGTCTTGCTGGTCGGCGCCTCCGGGCTGAAGAAGGAACCCGTCATCAGCCCCTGGAAGCCGAACTGGGCCGAGACGTTGTTGTTCGGGTGGGTCTTGCTCATGCCCCAGTCACCGAACACCGTCAGGTCGCCGGGGCCGACCTTCTTGATCGTGCTCATCGCACCCAGGCCGAACCAGTCGATGTCGCCGAGGTTGACCTTGGCAGCGGTGTTGCCGAAATAGGTGTTGCTCATGGTCGGCGCATCAAAGATGTTGATGCCGCGATCCCACATCAGCCAGACGCGCAGCGGGTCGGTGTCGATCGGAACGATGGAGAAGCCCACCATGTCGGTATCGACCAGCGAATTGCCCGCGAACTTGCTGAAGCCGCTCTCAAAGCCGCGGCCGTAGCAGAACTTGCCATAGGCGCCGGGCAGGCCGTCGATGTCCGGGGCGTAGCCGAGCGTCATGCCATCGAAGGCGTAGTCGATCAGCAGCGACGGTGTGCCGCCATTGCCCGGGCGCGGATTGTTCAGGCGCAGATTGCTCGGTGCGCCGTTGGTGGTCGGCCGACGTCCCACGGAAAACCAGATTTCCTTGTCGGCGATGTTGCTCCAGGTCGCGTAGACACGGTCGACATTGAGGTAGCTGTTCGAGGGCACATGGCTCAGCGTGCCGTCAAAGACGCCGACGCGGTCGCTGAAGAACGGTGCGCTGCCCGAGTTCACGATGGAGGACTCATCCTGCGAGCCGAATACCTTGTACATCTGCAGGCGCGCGGTGACGCTCACGTCCTGCGTTGCCTTGGCGTTCAGATCGATGCCGAATCGGTTGCTGTACAGGCTCGTGTTCTCGGGCTTGTAGGCGGGAACGGTGGCGGCGAAGGCGCCCATGCCTTGCACCATGCCGGCGTTGCCCGGGTTGGCCAGGAAGGCGCGGGCCTGGTCATAGCTGGTGACGCCGTTCATGTTCTGGGAAAACGCCATCAGTCCGCTCAGAGCGCCGGCCGTGGACATGCCGCCGGCCTGGGGTGCGCCGAAATAGCTCGATGAGCCGGCCACGGTGGACGGGTTGGCAAAGAAGTCCGCCTGCAGTTTTTGCTGCGCATTGGCGAAGGTGGCGTTGACGTCGGTGAAGGTCCGCGTCTCGCCTTTGAGCGAGTCAACACGGAAGCGGTAGTCGCCGCCGACGGTCAGCCACTTGCCGAGCGACTTGCCCTCGAGCTTCGTGACCTGGCTCTTCAGATCGTCGAGCGCTGCCGAATCGGTCTTGGAGGCCACGGCCTTGACTTGTTCCGCGGTCTGCGCCGCCTTGGCTTCGTTGGCCTTGACCTGAGCCTTGAGCGCTTCGAGTTCGCGCGACATGGTCTCAATTTTGTTGAGCAGGTCGGCGTCGGCGGCCTGCGCCGCGATCGGCAACGCCATGCTGGCAATCAGGGCGACCAGTAATTTCTTCTTGAATGTCCTGTTCATAAATACTCCTGGGAAAGTTGACGTGAAAAAAATCTTGATCGGGCTAATGCTGTTTGCCCGGCGCGGCTTCGTCACCGAGGTCTTCCCAGCCGGTGAGCATGGCTTTGATCTGCGAGGTGAGCTTGTGCCCGGTGGTCGACAGATAGAGGTGCGAAATGAGGAAGGCCAGCATCAGGAAGGCGCCCAGCGTGTGGCCGGTGGCGATCCATTCCAGTCGCAAACCGCCCAGGCCCCAGGCCGACCAACTGGCATAAAAAAGGTAAAGCCAGCCGGTGAACCAGATCAGGGGACTGAGCAGGGTCAGTACCGCCAGATAGGTCAGGCGCTGCAGCGGGTTGTGCTTGTTGTGCAGGCTTGGCCGGAACGGATGCGGCTCATCCTTGAAGATGCCCGACGAGTAGTACTTCGCAATCGCGGAGACGTTCTGCAGCGTCGGGATGTAATGGCGCCATTCGCCTGTGGTGACATGCCAGAAGATGGCAAAGATCCACAAGCCCACCAGAGTCCAGGCGGCGATGGTGTGGTAACCCACAGCCTTCTCGAACCCGAACAGGTGATAGCTGCCGTGAACCTCGAAGCCGGTCACCAGCATGGAGATGATCAGCAAGGCCTGGGACCAGTGCCAGAAGCGCTCGAAAGGCTTGAAAAGATAAACGCGTGACATGTTGTTTCTCCGGTTAGCTGTTGCGTTTGTGCGAGACCACCCGGATTACTCCGTGGCCCAGGACGCCGAGCAGGGTCAGCAGGGCCAGGGCCCAGCCGCCGATCTCAAGCCACCTCGCGTGATCGCGGCCGCGTCCGGGCATGTAGACGCCATCGATCTTTTCCAGCCGGGCGCCGCTGGCGTGGCATTCGACACAGCCCAGGGCCTTGGCCTTCGGCGCCACCATGTGGTTGATGGCCCACATGCTCTCGGTCTCGATGAAGTCGACCTTGCCCGAGAACTTGATGCCGCCTGCTGCCATGCCGGCGGTGACGGCCTTTTCCCAGTCCAGGTTCTTCCAGAAGGCCGTGCCGTCGCTGCCGGCCAAGTGGGTGATGACCAGTGATTTGTTGATCGGGTCGTATTGCTGTTTGCCGCGGAACAGCTTGATCGGCCAGATCATCGATTTGCCGTCGCTGGCGTTGCCCTCGAAATGGTTGATCTGAGTTGGCTTGTCGCCCTTTTCGATCTTGTCGCCGACCAACGTGTAGTGGTTGACGCCGTTGAACCAGACATATTCGGGTTTGACGTTTTCCTTCCAGACAAAGTCGCCCTTGATCGTCATGTACTTGTCGTAGCCGTCATCGTCCTTGAGGATCATGGGCTTGCCGTCCTTGTCGAGCTTGCCGGCGGTGGACCAGTCCCACGACATCTTGGTCGGTTGCCCGCCGCGCGCGAAGGCCGGGATGTGGCAGGTCTGGCAGGCGATCTTGGCCGTGTGCTCGTTGAGTCGCACCGCCTTGTGCGGAGCCTGGCCGTGGCAGGCCTGGCAGGTGTCCGGGTTGGTCTTGTCGGCTTCGCCGCGCATGTGCGCGGGCGCCTTGTCCCTGGCGGTGGGGGCGTAGCGGCTGCCCGAGACCTTGTGGTCATCGGTCTTGTGGCAGGTGGCGCAGGCGAAGTTCAGGCCCTTGGCATCCATGTGCACGTCGAGTTCGCGACCGGGGTTGTCGAGCGAGGTGTCGAGGTCGCCGTGCTTGACGCCGTCGCCGCCGCCGCCGTTGAAGTGGCACACGCCGCAGGTGCTGCGCGTGGTCGGCCCGACCTTCTTGGCGATTTCCTTGAGGTTGATGCCGCGCACGATCTTGCCGGAGCCGGCGGGAAACTCGGTGTCTTTGGTGACGGGCAGGCCGGCAAAACCGGAGGGCTTGGTGTACTTGCCGGAATGGTCGTGGCACACCAGGCAGTCAACGTTTTCTTCGACGCTGAAGTCAAATTTGTCGTCGCGCCAGCCGTAGCCGATATGGCAGCTGTTGCAGGCCGCTTCGTTCGAACGCACCGAGGTGCAGAAGTTGTTGACGATGTGCTTCTTGCCCAGCACCTGCTTGGTGGCGGGGTTGACGAATTCCCACTTCCAGTGCTGGGTCTGGTGGATCTGCTTGGCCGCCTCCGTGTGGCAGCTCAGGCAGGCCTTGGTCACCGCGGGGCCGGAGTCAAACTCCCGGTCCAGTTCCTTGAACTTGCTGTGGTCGGCTGTCGATTTCAACAGCTTGACCGGCGCCGTCGCGGTGGCTGCGCAAGCCGTTGCGGCAAAAAAAATGGCCGCCATAGCGGCAGCCATCAGGTTTCGATTATGCATCACATATTCCTTCGCTTAACAAGCCGATACGCCTGAGTGCGGCAATCCCCTTACCAGCACTACGGGTTTATCCTATTGCGAGTAGCGAAAGCTTATGCTGATCTATATCAACACATCATTGCATGCTTGTATTCAAATTAGATAATCTTCTCTAGCCCCACGATCGGCTGATGGCGCGGTGGTTCTAAGGTTTTGACTTGGTCTCGACCTGGGTGCAAACGGCCTGGCAGACTGCTGCCACACGTTCGTCGATGATGCGGTACAGGATCTGCACGCCGTCGCGGCGTTTGCCCAGCACGCCCGCCTTGTACAGCGTGTTCAGGTGCTGCGACATGTTGGGCTGGGTGGTATTGATGTGGCTGAGCAAGTAGCTGACGTTCTGCTCCCCGTCGCGCAGGCAGCTGATGATCTTCAGGCGCATCGGTGCCGACAGAACGCGGAACAGTTCCGACGCAAAGTCAAAGACTTCGTCCGGCCGGTTCAGATCGGTGTGGGGTTTCTTTGCTGAAAGCTTGGTCATAGGTGCTACATTGCCCGCAAAAGCTTGTCTCTCATTCTTGTGAATGCCAATATACAGGCATTTGCCCCATTATCTTATGCAAGAGCACTCGACCGCGTTGACGACGAATTGCTTGCGCAACGCCTGGCGTGTTCATGAGCCGGAGTTGCGCGGCTGGCTGCGCCATCGCCTGGGCAATCCGGCGGAGGTGGACGACCTGCTGCAGGACCTGTTTCTCAAGGCGTTACACCAGGACGAGCGCTTCTGCTCGGTGCGCAATGCGCGGGCCTGGCTGTTTGAGGTTGCGCGCAACACAGTGGCTGACCATCTGCGCGTGGCCCGTGTCACGGTCGAGCTGCCGGACGACCTGGCAGCGCCGCTGGACGAGACCGACACGGTGGACCGGTTGATCGCCTGCCTGCCGCGCGTGCTGTCCGAATTGAGCAGCGAGGACCGCGAGGCCATCACCCTGTGCGATCTGCAGGGCATGGCCCAAGCTGACTATGCCGCGGCCAAGGGTCTGGGCTTGAGCGCCGCCAAATCGCGCCTGCAGCGCGCGCGCCAGCGCCTCAAGCAGCGCATGACGCAAGGTTGCCAGGTGCAGCTGGACGACGCGGGCAGGGTGCGCGACTTTGTGCCGCGCTAGTCGCCGCCGCGCCGGGCTTACTTGATCAGGCCGCGGGCCTTCATGCGGTCGCAGCCGTTCTGGCGCGGTGCCGGCAGCGTCACACCCTTTTCCTTGGCGCGCGCTTCCATGGTCTTGTGCTGTTCGGCTTGCAGCAGCGTGCATTCCTCGTAGGTCTTGACGGCGCGCATCTTCGTTTGCATGGCGGTGCGTTCTTCCGGCGTCATCAGCGACCAGCCCGCGGTGTTGTTCCTGTCAAAGCGCATGCCGCGCATGCCGCGGGCAGCGGAGGCGCCAGCGGCGGGGCCGCCGTTTTGCATGCCGGGGCCCGCGCCCATGCCGGGACCAGCGCCCATCCCCATGCCCATACCCGGGCCGGGTTGCGCCAGCACGGGTGCCGACAGCGCGGCGCCGAGCACGGCGATCAGGGAAAGGGTCTGGAGGATGCTTGAGGTTTTCATGGTGACTTCCTTGGTTGTTGAACTGCTTGCGGACTGCATCGATGGCTTGTCCGTATGAAGAATTGGAACGCGCACGTGTAAGCCGCGTGTTGCCCAAACGGGCAGATTTGCATCGCAGCGTTGCAGATCCGTGCTGCGTTACAGTGCGTTACAAACGCGCCGCCGGTGGGGCCCAAAAGAGAGTCAAGTCCGTCTGTGCCGCGCGGGCGCAAGGGACAAGGAATTGCACGGATGGAAAAAAGGAGCGATTGCATTCTCATCGTGGACGACGAGCCGGAGATCCGTCGCCTGCTGAGCGACTATCTGGGGCGCAATGGTTTCGACGCCATCGCCGCCCGGGACGGGCGCGAGATGTGGCAGGCCCTGGACCGCCATGTGATCGATCTGGTCGTGCTCGATCTGATGCTGCCCGACACCGACGGCCTGACCCTGTGCCGCGACCTGCGCGCCAAGTCGAATATGCCGGTCCTGATGCTGACCGCGCGCGGCGAAGAGACGGACCGCATCCTGGGCATCGAGATGGGCGCCGACGACTACCTGGTCAAACCCTTCAATCCGCGCGAGTTGCTGGCGCGCATCAAATCCATCCTGCGCCGCACGCGCGCCCTGCCGCCGAATCTGCGTCCGGAATCGGCGCGCTGCCTGTGCTTTGCCGGCTGGTGCCTGGATACGGCCGAGCGCCTGCTCATCGCGACGGACGGTGTGGCCACGCCGCTGTCGGGCGGGGAATACCGCTTGCTGCGCATCCTGCTCGACCACCCGAACCGCGTGCTCAACCGCGATCAGTTGACCGAGATGATCCACGGTCGCGAAGCCGAAGCCTATGACCGGGCCATTGATGTGCAGGTCAGCCGCCTGCGCCAGCGCCTGCGTGACGACAGCCGCGAGCCCGAATTGATCAAGACCGTGCGCGGCGAGGGCTACGTGCTGGCCGCCAGCGTCGAGAGGCGCGCCACATGCGCCTGAACATTCGTGCGCTGTCGGGCAGTCTTTTTGCGCGCATGGCGCTGATCCTGTTTCTCGGCTTGTTCGCGGCGCAGTTGGTCAGCCTCTGGCTGCAGTGGGGCGAACGCGCGACAGTGGTGTCGGCGGCGCGCGGTCAGAACTTCGTCGACCGCGTCGTCGAGGCCGTGCGCGTGCTCGAATCGCAAGAGCCGTCGCGGCGCGCGGCGGCCATGGCCGCGCTGCAGTACGGGGCACTGCGGGTGAGCATGATCGGCGCGGATCAGGTCTCGCCCGACACGGGACGCCGGCCGATGCAGGGCATGATCAATGCCCGGCTCGGTGCGGAACACGAGGTTCGCGTTGTTGGCGAGGCGGCGGGGTTCGGCATGCCGCAACGCGGCAATGCCAGGCGCGGCGTCGATGTGCGCCTGCGCGATGGTCAATGGGTGCGCCTGAGCTTCAGCGGGGAAGCCGACGCGCCGGCGCTGTCCAACGAACTGATCGCCCGCCTGGCTGTCATGCTGGCCATCGTCATGATCGTCGTGATGGTCGCCGTGCGCCAGGCGACGCGGCCGCTGCAGCAACTGGCGCGCGCCGCCGACCGCTTCGGTCGCGACCTTGACGCCGCACCGCTTGCGATCGAAGGTCCGACCGAGACGCGCCGCGCCGCTGAGGCCTTCAACCGCATGCAGGAGCGCATCAAGCGGCTGATCGATGAGCGCGCGCGGGCGCTGGCATCGGTTTCGCATGACCTGCGCACGCCGCTGACGCGCCTGCGCCTGCGCACGGAACTTGTCGGGGACGAGAAACTGCGCGACCAGTTGGCCAGCGACCTCGATGCCATGGCGGCCATGATCGACGTGACGCTGGATTACCTGCGCGGCCTGCAGGACAGCGAGGCGGTGCGCGCCATCGACATCAACGCGCTGCTGGCAAGCATGAGCGAGGACGCGCTGGTGCTGGGCCGCAGCGTCCGCGTCGAAGGGCAGGCCTTGTCGCCCTACACCGGTCGCCTGTCGGCCCTGCGCCGCGCCTTGCAGAACCTGATCGACAACGCCATCAAGTATGGCGCCGCGGTGCGCGTGCGCATCGTCGATGGCGCAGCGGAGTTGCGCATCAGTGTGGAAGACCAGGGGCCCGGCATCCGGCCGGAGGAACTCGCGCGCGTCGCCGAGCCCTACTACCGGACCGACGCCTCGCGCAACAGTGCAACCGGCGGCACCGGGCTGGGCCTGTCGATCGTGCGCGACGTCGCCTTCCTGCATGGAGGCGAGCTCCTGCTCGACAACCGCGCCGAAGGCGGGCTGTGCGCCACGCTGCGGCTGCCCAGAAGATGAGAGCGGCGCAGCCGGCACGTGGCCTCAAACGGTCGTGTGCCCGGGTATCGAATTTCTTTTCAAATTTTTATTTCGACCGGGGCTGCGTCTTTTCCCGCTCCCGCGCGTCTTCACCTGCATGAGCACCTTGATCGCCCCTCTCAAGCGTTGGCCGGCGCGCCAGCCGATCGGCTTCCTGCTGCTGGCGGCGCTTGTCTGGCTGCTGCTGTACCAGGCACTCGACCCGGCTGCCGAGGCCCTAGTGGCGGCCTTGCCGGTGGCGCGCGACAGCCACCTCGGCGGCGCGCTGCAGTTCTTTTTCTACGACACGCCCAAGGTCTTGCTGCTGCTGACCGGCGTCGTGTTCGTCATGGGCATGATCAACAGCTACTTCACGCCCGAGCGCACGCGCGCGCTGCTGGCCGGTCGCAGCGAGGGCGTGGCCAACGTGATGGCAGCCTGCCTCGGGATTGTCACGCCGTTCTGTTCGTGCTCGGCCGTGCCGATGTTCATCGGCTTTGTGCAGGCCGGCGTGCCGCTGGGCGTGACCTTCTCGTTCCTGATCTCGGCACCCATGGTCAATGAAGTCGCGCTGACCTTGCTGTTCGGCATGTTCGGCTGGAAGGTGGCGCTCTTGTATTTGGGCCTTGGCCTGTCCGTGGCGATCATCGCCGGCTGGGTCATCGGGCGGCTGAAGATGGAGGCCTACCTCGAAGACTGGGTGCGCGACATGCCCCGGACCAGCGCCGATTTTGCGGACCAGGGCATGGGCCTGGCCGAGCGCATGCAGGGCGGCTTTGCGGCGGTGCGTGAAATCGTCGGCAAGGTCTGGCCCTACATCCTGGGCGGCATTGCCCTGGGCGCCCTGATCCACGGCTATGTGCCGCAGGACTTGATGGCCAGCTTCATGGGACGCGACGTGTGGTGGTCGGTGCCGCTGGCGGTGATCATCGGCGTGCCCATGTACACCAACGCGGCCGGCGTGATCCCGATCGTGCAGGCCTTGCTGGCCAAGGGCGCTGCCCTGGGCACGGTGCTGGCGTTCATGATGAGCGTGATTGCCCTATCCCTGCCCGAGATGATCATCCTGCGCAAGGTCCTCAAGCTGCGCCTGATCGCCACTTTTGTCAGCGTCGTGGCCGCCGGCATCCTGCTGGTGGGCTATGTCTTCAACGCGGCGCTTTGAGCCGGTTCGTCTCTTCCCAACTTCATCATCAAGGAACACCATGGACATCAAGGTACTGGGCACGGGCTGTGCCAACTGCAGGAATACCGTCGCCCTCATCGAGGAGGTGGCCAAGGCCAGGGGCATTGCCTTCAAGCTGGAAAAGGTAGAGGAGATGCGCGACATCATGGCCTATGGCGTCATGCGCACGCCCGGTGTCGTCATCGATGGCAAGGTCGTGCATGCCGGCGGCGTGCCGGCGCGCGACAAGGTCGAGCAGTGGCTGGTTCCGGCTTGAACCGCAAGAGATCCTGTCTCGAGTTTCTTCCGCTGTGTGCGCCGGCGCACCGATCTGCAGGCGCTGCCGGGCTGATCATGCGCGCAGTGAGCGGCCCGGAGTGTCGCGCTGCTTTGTTCAAACCCTTGTCACCTAACCCCATGAATCATTCATCAAGAATCGCTGTCGCGGCATTGACCGCACTGCTGGCCTGCCACGCCATGGCCCAGGTGACCGTGGCCGAGTTCAAGCCGCCATCTGATGCCAGCATTCCGGCGGGCCCGAGTGGCGTTGCCATCCAGGAAGGCAGGAAACTGCTGACGCAAACAAAGCATCTGCTGCCGAAGAATGTTGGAAACGGACTGAACTGCACCAACTGCCATCTGGCTGGCGGCACAACCGCCGGTTCATCACCATGGGTCGGCATCTGGGGCGTCTTCCCGGAATACCGCTCCAGAAGCGGAAAGGTCATCTCCTTGCAGGACCGGGTCAATGACTGCTTCGAACGTTCGATGAACGGCAAGCCGCTGCCCTACAACTCGGCCGAGATGAACAACATACTGGCCTACATGCAATGGTTGTCGGTTGGTGTGCCCACCGGAAT
Source organism: uncultured beta proteobacterium (assembly GCA_903828665.1). GTDB lineage: Bacteria > Pseudomonadota > Gammaproteobacteria > Burkholderiales > Burkholderiaceae_C > Rhodoferax. Next base: position 41,997 of record CAIKMZ010000071.1, on the reverse strand, counting down.
GAATGTCAAGGGGCGTGGATTTGGCGCGATCGACCAGAAACTCGTGGCCGACGCCGGCAACGGGAAGAAAGTGTTCGCCGAAAAATGCGCGAGCTGCCACGGCGCAGAGGGCCTGGGGATGAAAGATCCCGCTGGCGTCTACAGCATTCCGCCACTGTGGGGCAAGGATTCCTTCAACGATGGTGCCGGCATGGCCAGAACCTTTACCGCAGCGGCCTTCGTCAAGCACAATATGCCCTTGGGACAAGGCGGTTCGCTGACCGACCAGGATGCCGTGGACGTCGCAGCGTTCTTCACCCACCAACCCCGGCCCGTCTATCCGCACAAGGCCAAGGACTGGCCCAAGGGTGACCGGCCAAAAGATGCACGCACACGCACTTGACAGGATGGACGACATGGCAAAGATCAATTTCAAACGCGAGATCGCAGATTCGCTGGATCATGGCATCGAGCGTGTCACCAAGGCGCTGGCGGAGCAGGGTTTCGGCATCCTGACGCGCATCGACATGCACAGCAAGATCAAGGAAAAGACGGGCAAGGACATCATCCCGACCGTAATCCTTGGCGCCTGCAATCCCAATCTGGCTTATGAAGCCTACACAGCCAACAGCGATGTCGCCAGCCTGCTGCCGTGCAACGCCGTGCTGCGACAGCTCGCGCCAACGCGAATCTCGGTTGAACTGGTCGCACCTTCGGCCATGATGCGCATCCTCGGCGATGACCAGTTGGTCAAGCTCGCGGCCGAGGCCGACAAACGCGTGGAACAGGCGCTTGCCAACGTCTAGTGCCGTTGCACCGGTTCCGATCCTTGCGGATCGGGCGACCGCGTCCGGGCTGTAGTCAAGGCAGGGCCCCCGCGTCCGGCGACGGCCTCTAATTCACCTGGGCAAAGGCCTGGCGTTTCTTGGTCGTGCGTTCCATCTGCCGCGAGATATTGCCGCAGACCAGATCGCACAGGGCGTAGATGGTGTCGTCGGCAATCCGGTAGTAAACGCTGGTGCCGCGGCTCTCCCGGGCCACCAGGCCATGCTTGGTCAGCAGCGTCAGGTGGCGCGAGATGTTGGCCGCCGTGAAACCGCAGAGCTGCGCCAGCTCGCCTACGTTTCGTTCGCCTTCGCGCAGCAGATTGAGGATCTTCAGCCGGGTCGGCTCCGACAGCGCCTGAAAGTAGGCGGCGACCTCCAGCATGGCTTCGGGCGGCAGGTTTTCCATTGCGCGACATTCCTTTGAAAGAGCTTTCTTAATCATAGCGATATGGCCTGACGGCTGACAGGCGCATGGTTTTCATGTATTATTTGACTAATTGCGCAATTAGTCAAATAATCAATCAATATTTTTATCAATGCCACATCTGAAGGGTGGCCCAGGAGCACTGAATGTTGAAAACTTCTCTTGTGACCGCCTTGATGCTGGCGGGTCTTGCCGGTATCCCATCCGCATGGGCGGCTGATGCCGCAGCGCTGGCCACGGTGGCCGTGCAGGGCGCAGGCTCGGCAACTGCCGAGCGCATGAGTTTCGACGGCGTCGTCGAGGCGGTTCGCCAGTCCACGCTGTCGGCGCAGGTGCCCGGGGCGATCGTCGCCTTGAGCGTCAAGGCCGGTGATCATGTCAAGGCCGGCCAGGAACTGGTGCGCATCGACGCCCGTGCCGCCAGCCAGAACGCCGCCGCCAGTGCAGCCCAGGTCGAGGCCGCGCGCGCCGCGCTCAATGTGAGCAGCAAGGAATACGAGCGCCAGAAGCAGTTGTTCCAGAAGCAGTACATCAGCCAGGCCGCGCTGGAGCGCGCGCAGGCGCAGTTCCAGGCGGCGCAGGCGCAGGTGCAGGCGCTGCAGGCGCAATCGGATGCCGCGCACACGCAATCGCGCTTCTTTGTCATCAGCGCGCCCTATGCCGGCGTCGTGAGCGACGTGCCGGTGACCTTGGGAGACATGGCGATGCCGGGTGCGCCCTTGCTGGTCATGTACGACCCGACGGCGTTGCGCGTCTCCGCTCCGGTGGCGCCCAATGCATCGACGGCCGCCGTGCAGTTTGAAATCCCGGGTCTGGCGGGCGCGCCGGGGCTGCTCGCGCCGAAGTCGGCGACGCTGCTGCCCATGGTCGACGCCGCCACGCACACCGCGCAACTGCGCTTGACCCTGCCTGACAGCCTCAAGGGCGCCACACCCGGCATGTTTGCCCGTGTCTGGGTCGCCGCAGGTGCGGCCGGCCAGACCGCCGCAAAAGCCGACGAGCGCCTGTATGTGCCGGTGGCCAGCGTGGTGCGGCGTGCCGAGATGACGGGGCTCTACGTTGTCAATGAGCAGGGCCGTCCGGCGCTGCGCCAGGTGCGCCTTGGTCGGGTGCAGGGTGAACGCGTCGAGATTCTGAGCGGCGCGGAAAAGGGCGAGAAGGTTGCGGTCGATCCGCAGGCTGCGGCCAAGGTGCGTTGAGATGAACAACACCGCAAAGATGGGAATCTCCGGGCGCATTGCCGCGGCCTTCCAGAGCGCGCACATCACGCCGCTGCTGGCCCTGCTGGCGCTGCTGCTGGGGGCGTTTGCCGTGATGGTGACGCCGCGCGAGGAAGAGCCGCAGATCAACGTCACGATGGCCAACGTGCTGATCCCGTTCCCGGGCGCGGCGGTGGCCGATGTCGAGCAGATGGTCGCGATTCCGGCCGAGCAGGTGCTTTCGCAGATGGCGGGCACCGAACACGTGATGTCGGTCTCGCGCCCGGGCCTGGCCATCATGACCGTGCAGTTCAAGGTCGGCGTGCCGCGCACCGAAGCGCTGGTGCGCCTGCACGACACGCTGCGCTCGAACGCCGACTGGCTGCCGCGCGGCCTGGGTGTGCTCGAGCCCATCATCAAGCCCAAGGGCATCGATGACGTGCCGATCGTCAGCCTGACGCTGTACAGCAAGAGCCCGAGTGCCAGCCCGTTCGAGCTCGAACGCGTGGCGCACAGCATCGAGGCCGAGCTCAAGCGCGTGAGCGGCACGCGCGAAGTGCAGACCATCGGCGGGCCTGGGAGCGCCGTCATGGTGCGCATCGACCCGGCGCGCATGGCCGGCAGCGGCATCACCGTGGCCGATATGCGCAACGCCCTGCAGTCGGCCAATCTGGGACTGCCGGTCGGTGAACTGCTGGCCGGCAACCGCAGTGTGAGCATCGAATCGGGTCCCTTCCTGGAGCAGGCGCGCGAGGTGGCGGAACTGGTGGTCGGCGTGCACGCCGGCAAACCGGTCTTCATGAAGGACGTGGCCGACATCCAGGACGGCCCGCTGCCGAGCACCCGCTACGCCTGGTACGGCCAGGCGAAGAAAGACGGCGGCGCCGAATACCCGGCCGTGACGCTGACCATCACCAAGAAGCCGGGCGAGAACGCCATCGACGTTGCCAACGCCGTGATGCGCCGCGTCGAGCAACTGCACAACACCGTGATCCCGGACTCGGTGCAGGTTGCAGAGACCCGCAACTACGGCGCCACGGCCAACGACAAGGCGCAAAAGCTGATCCAGAAACTGTTGTTCGCCACCGCGTCCGTGGTCGCACTGGTCTTTCTGACGCTGGGCCGGCGCGAGGCCGCCATCGTCGGCACGGCGGTGGTCCTGACCCTGATGGTCACGCTCTTTGCCTCCTGGGCCTGGGGCTTTACGCTCAACCGCGTCTCGCTGTTCGCGCTGATCTTCTCGATCGGCATCCTGGTCGATGACGCGATCGTGGTGGTCGAGAACATCCACCGACACCAGCAGCACCATCCGGGCAAGACGCTCTCCGAGATCATTCCGGGTGCCGTCGATGAAGTTGGCGGCCCGACCATTCTGGCCACCTTCACCGTGATCGCTGCGCTGCTGCCGATGGCCTTCGTCTCGGGCCTCATGGGTCCGTACATGAGCCCGATCCCGATCAACGCCAGCATGGGCATGCTGCTGTCGCTGGCGATCGCCTTCATGGTCACGCCCTGGCTGGCGCGCCTGTGGATGAAGGAGCAGCCGGCTGGGCACGGGCATGCGCATGCCCCGACGGGTCTGGCCAGCAAACTCGCGCCGCTGTTCCGGCGCGTGTTCAAGCCCTTGCTCGACGACCACAGCGGCAAGCGCAACCGGGGCTTTCTCGGCCTTGGCATTCTGGTGCTGATCGTGATCTCCATCGCCCTGCCGGCGACCGGGCTGGTGCTGCTCAAGATGCTGCCGCTGGACAACAAGTCGGAGTTCCAGGTCATCGTCGACATGCCGGCCGGCACACCGGTCGAGAAGACGGCGGCGGTGCTGCACGAGCTTGGTGGCTACCTCTCGACCGTGCCCGAGGTGACCGACTACCAGGCCTATGCCGGAACTGCCGCGCCGATCAATTTCAACGGTCTGGTGCGCCAGTACTATCTGCGCGCCGGCGGCGAGGTGGGCGACATCCAGGTCAACCTCGTCGACAAGCATCACCGCGCCGACCAGAGCCACGCCATCGCGACGCGACTGCGTCCCGCGCTGCAGGCCATTGGCCTGAAGATGGGCGCCAACGTCAAGGTGGTGGAAGTGCCGCCGGGCCCGCCCGTGCTCTCGCCGCTGGTCGCCGAGATCTACGGCCCAGAAGCCGCGGGGCGCCTGGGCGTGGCCAAGGCAGTGCGCGCGGTCTTCGAGAAATCGAGCGGCATTGTCGATGTCGATGACAGCAGCATTGCCAGCGCGCCGCGCAAGCTGTTGCTGGTGGACCGGCGCAAGGCGGCGCTGCTCGGCGTGTCGCAGCAGGCCGTCGTGAGCACGCTGCGCGCGGGCCTCGCGGGCGAGGCCGCAACCTACATGCACGATGCCAGCCGCTACCCGGCGCCCGTCATGCTGCAGTTGCCGCCGGAGAGCCACGGCAACCTAGACGCCTTGCTGCAGCTCGGCGTGCGCGGCGCCTCGGGCAAGCTGGTGCGCATCAGCGATCTGGTGACCCAGAGCGACACCGTGCGCGAGCAGCCGGTTTATCACAAGGACCTGCTGCCGGTGAACTATGTGGTGGGCGACATGGCGGGCAAGCTCGACAGTCCGCTGTACGGCATGTTCCAGATGCGCGGCGAGATTGCGAAAATCCAGACACCGGGCGGCGGCCCGATGGTCGAGTACTTCATCCGCCAGCCCGACGATGCGACGCGCGACTACGCGCTCAAGTGGGACGGCGAATGGCAGATCACCTACGAGACCTTCCGCGACATGGGCGCGGCCTACGCGGTCGGCCTGATCCTAATCTACCTGCTGGTGGTGGCGCAGTTCGGTTCCTACCTGATTCCGCTGATCATCATGGCGCCGATTCCGTTGACCATCATCGGCGTCATGCCCGGTCACGCGCTGCTCGGCGCGCAGTACACGGCCACCAGCATGATCGGCATGATCGCGCTGGCCGGCATCATCGTGCGCAACTCGATCCTGCTGGTGGACTTCATCAACCTGCAGGTGAAAGAGGGCGTGCCCTTCAAGCGCGCCATCGTGCACTCGGCCATCACGCGGGCCCAGCCCATCATGCTGACCGGCCTGGCGGCGATGCTGGGCGCGTTCTTCATCCTCGACGACCCGATCTTCAACGGCCTGGCCATCTCGCTGATCTTCGGCATCTTCGTGTCGACCGTGCTCACGCTGGTCGTGATCCCGACGCTTTACTACGTCGCTTACCGCGGGGAGCTTGAACCCGCCCCCGGTGGCTGATTGATTTTCCGGCCCGCAACCCTATTTTTTGTCCGTCCCTCCCTTTGTTCATTTCTTTAAGGAAAATTACCATGACATCCTGGCAAGCCGTTCGTCTCGTCGCAGGCACCTTCATCCTTCTGTCACTCGCGCTGGGCATTCCCGGCAGCCCGATCTTTGTCAGCCAATGGTGGCTGGCGTTCACCGCCTTCGTCGGCGTCAACCTGCTGCAAAGCGCGCTCACCAAGTGGTGCCTGATGGAAACCATCATGCGCAAGCTGGGTCTGAGCGCAGGCTGCTGAGCGGAGCAAAACCATGCAACTGGTCTGTCCTCATTGCGGCGTCAAGAACCGCGTGCCACCTGAAAAGCTGAACCACGAACTGGCCTGCGGCCGTTGTGGCAAGGATCTGATGGCCGCTGCGCCCGTTGCCATGAGCGACCAGGCCCTGCCGGCCTTCCTGGCCGGCACGGAACTGCCGGTGGTCGTCGATTTCTGGGCCGACTGGTGCGGCCCGTGCAAGATGATGGCGCCGCAATTTGTGATCGCGGCGCGCGCGCGGCCGCAGGTGCGCTTCGTCAAGGTCGACACCGAGGCCGCGCCGCTGGCCAGCGCCCGCTACGCGATCCGCAGCATCCCGACCCTGATCCTGTTTCAGCGCGGGCAGGAAACAGCGCGCCTGTCCGGCGCCGTATCGGCCGCCGAACTGCAGCGCTGGATTCAATCCAATCTAACCGGTAGCTCAGCATGAGAATGCCATTCAAACCACTGGTCGCCAGCCTGCTGCTTCTGGGTGCCGTCTCGGCGCAAGCCATGGACCTGGTGCAGGCCTGGCAGGCCACGCGCCAGCATGATCCGCAGGCGGCGGTCGCGCAGGCGGCGCGCCAGGCCGGCGCCACCAGCCGGGCGCAGGCCGCTTCGCTCTGGCGTCCGGCCGTGATGCTCAGCGCGACGGCGGGTCGCATGAACGGCGAGACCGAGATGACAGGTGCGCATTTTTCGGCGCCGGGTCTGGGCGCATCCGACGGCGTCGGCTTTGCCACATCGGTCGACAACGGCAACTCGACGCGCTGGGGCTTGAGCGCGCGACAGCCGCTGTTCAACCCGGAGCGCAGGGCGCAGGGACGCCAGCTCGAAATCGCAGCCGATGTCGCCGAACTGGCGTGGCAGGCCGCGCAGCAGGACCTGATGCTGCAGACCGCGCAGCGCTATTTCGATGTGGTGCTCGCGACCAGCAAGCTGGCGCTGCTGCGCGAACAGCAAAAGGCCGTTGACCTCGCGCTCACCGAAGCGAAGGACCGCTTCGCCCTCGGCGACAAGCCGGTGACCGATACGCACGAGGCCTCGGCGCGCGCCCATGCCTTGCAGGCGCAGGTGCTGGCGGCGCAGGACGAACTGGCGCTGGCACAGGGCGCCTTGAGCGACGCCACCGGCTTGGCCGATGCGGCGGTGCAGATGCTGGCGCCTGTTGACGCTGTCCAGTCCACGGCGCTGGCACCGTTGGCGCACTGGCAGGCGCAAGCCGCCGACAAGAACCCGATGCTGCGCATGCAGATGGCGCAGGTGCAGGTGGCGCAGCAGGACGTCGCCAAGTACGGCGCGGCAGCCGCGCCGACGTTGGACCTCGTGGCGCAGGCGGGGCGCGAGCAGCTCAGCGGCAGCGGCAGTTTTGGTGCGGCGAGCAACAGCGCGAGCCAGCAGATGATCGGCCTGCAGCTGAACGTGCCGCTCTATACCGGCGGCTACCGCAGCGCCAAACAGGAAGAAGCGCTGCGCCTGCAGGACAAGGCGTCGGCCGAACTGGATCGCGCCCGCCAGCAAGTCAACCAGCAGACTCGCGCCGCCTGGCTCGCGCTGCAGACCGGTGCCAGCCGATTGACGGCGCTGAGCGAAGCGCGCAAGGCGAGCCTGGCCCGGCTCGACGCCACGCGCCTGGGTCGTCAGGTCGGCGACCGCACGACGCTGGACCTGCTGCAGGCCGAGAACGATGCCAGCGGCGCCGAACTGGCGCTGCTGCAGGCACGCGTCGACTTGATGCAGGGCCAGCTGCGCCTGCAGGCGCTGGCCGGGCAACTTGATGAAACACAGCTGACAGCTGTCAACGCCTTGCTGCATCCCTGACAAGTTCCCAGCCCCATCCCAACCCTGCCAGATCAAAGCACATAAAAGGAGACAACCATGGCACACATCATCATTCTGGGCGCCGGCATCGGCGGCATGCCGACGGCCTACGAGCTTCGCGAGAAGCTGGGCCCATCCCACCGCATCACGGTCGTCAATGCGATTGACTACTTCCAGTTCGTGCCCTCCAATCCGTGGCTGGCCGTCGGTTGGCGAGAGCGCGACACCATCACGTTTCCGATTCGTCCCTACCTGGAAAAGAAGAAGATCGACTTTGTGGCCCAGCGCGTCATGAAGATCGACGCCGAGGGCAACGCCCTTGAGCTGCAGGATGGCAGCAAGCTGGCGTATGACTACCTGGTGATCACCACGGGTCCAAAGCTCTCGTTCGAGGAAGTGCCGGGAAGCGGTCCGGAAGGCAATACCCACTCCATCTGCACCGTGAACCATGCGGAAAAGGCGTGGGGCGACTACCAGACCTTTCTGGAGAACCCGGGTCCTGCCATCATCGGCGCCATGCCCGGCGCGTCGTGCTTCGGTCCGGCCTATGAATTCACCTTCATCCTCAATACCGACCTCAAGCGGCGCAAGCGGCGCAACAAGGTGCCCATCACTTTTGTGACCAGCGAACCCTACATCGGACACATGGGTCTGGGCGGGGTCGGCGACTCGAAATCGATGCTGGAGAGCGAATTCCGCAACAACGACATCAAGTGGATCACCAACGCCAAGGTGACCCGTGTTGAAGCGGGCGCGATGTTTGTCACGGAGCTCGATGACAACGGCCAGGTGAAGAAGGAGCACGAGCTGCCTTTCAAGTTCAGCATGATGCTGCCGGCATTCAAGGGCGTTGACGCGGTGGCGGCTGTGGAAGGGCTCTGCAACCCGCGCGGCTTCGTCCTGATCGACGAGTACCAGCGCAGCAAGAAATACCGCAACATCTATGCGGCCGGCGTGTGCGTGGCGATTCCCCCGGTCGAAGTGACACCCGTTCCCACGGGGGCACCGAAGACGGGCTACATGATCGAGACCATGGTGACCGCGATCGTGCACAACATCGACGCCGATCTGAGCGGCAAACAGGCCGATGCCAAAGGCACCTGGAATGCGATTTGCCTGGCCGACATGGGCAATACCGGTGCCGCATTCGTCGCCTTGCCCCAGATACCGCCGCGCAATGTCAACTGGTTCAAGAAAGGCAAATGGGTGCACCTGGCCAAGATTGCCTACGAGAAATACTTCATGTACAAGATGAAGAACGGCACGTCCGAGCCGATCTATGAAAAGTACATCATGAAGATGCTTGGCATCATGCGCCTGGACAAAAAATAGCAGTTCCGAACCATCACCCAGAGCGTCGGGCAGGGCATTTCGATCGAGCTGCAGGTGTTCGATGCCACGGGATCGCGCCTGAAACAGGGCGCAGCCTTGCCTATTCGACGCCCAGCAGTTCGTAGATCCGTGTCACGTAGTCGCCGAACTGGGGCGTGGTCTTGATCTGCAACTTGCGCGTCTTGGGCAGGTCGATGGCAAAGAAGTCGGCCATGCGGGCCGGCCCCGCCGTCATCACCGCGCAGTGCGTTCCCAGAAAGACCGCTTCCTGAATGCTGTGCGTCACGACGACAAAGGTCTTTCGGCTTTGTGCCCAGATGCGTAGCATCTCGAGGTTCATCTTCTCGCGCGTTAGCGCATCGAGGGCGCCGAATGGCTCGTCCATCAGGACCAGCTTGGGGTCGTGGATCAGGGCGCGCGCAATCGATGCGCGCTGCTGCATGCCGCCGGACAGCTCGTACGGGAACTTGTCGGCGAAGCCGGTCAGGCCGACCATCTCCAGCAGCTCGTGCGCGCGCGCCACGGCCGCCTTGCGCGGCAAGCCCAGGATGTCGGCGGGCAGCAGCACGTTGTCGAGCACGTTCCGCCACTTCAGCAGCAGCGGCTGCTGAAACACCATGCCGACATCGCGACCAGGGTTGAACGACGCGCCGTCGGCGCCGCCAATCTGCAGGCTGCCACCGTCATGATCCTGCAGGCCGGAAAGGATCTTGAGCAGGGTCGACTTGCCGCAACCCGACGGTCCGACCAGGGAGATCAAATCACCCGCATGGATGTTCATGCTGACGTCGGAGATCGCGAGAAATTCCTGCGCGCCCTTGCGGTACACCTTGCGCAGATTGCGCATACGGATCAGGGGCTGCCCGGCGGCGCTTGCGCTGGTATTGATGTCGTTCATGCGAGCCACCGTTGCAGGTTGTCGCGCACAAAAGCGTCGTCGCCGAGCTCGCCGTGCGTGCGATAGACACGGTCGATCTCGGCCGCCTGTCCCGGCCCCAGGCCTTCGGCCGGATCCAGGCACCAGATGCCTTCGAGCAGGCCCTGGCGCCGCAAGACCTCGTGGCAGCCGGCGATGCAGCCGTGAAAATTGTTGGCGACGTCGAAGAAGGCTGCGTTGCAATCGGTCACGCGCGAATCCAGCGCCAGCAGTTGCGGGCTCAGCGTGCCCGCATGGGTCGCCAGTTCATGCTTGATCTGCGCCAGCTGCGCCACGGCGCTGGCGGTCCACACCGACCAGTGCCCGAGCAGACCGCCGCGAAAGCGCACGCTGACCGGCTGGCCGTCGCGCAGCGCGACAAAGGGCAGGGCCAGATCGAGCACGATGTGGTCGTCGTTGCCGGTGTAGAGAAAGACCCGCTCTTCGGCCCGGGCCTCGACCACGCCGCGCACCACGTCGATGCTGCGGTAGCGGTTGAAGGGCGCGACCTTGATGCCCAGGACGTTCTCGATCGATGCAAAGCGGCGCCAGAAATTGCTCGACAGCACCGGCCCGCCGACGGCGGTCTGCAGATAGAAGCCGAATAGCGGGATTTCCCGCGCCACGGTTTCGCAGTGGGCGATCAACTCGTCTTCCGATGCTGTTGCGAGCGCCGCCAGGCTCAGCAGACCGGCGTGGTAGCCGAGGCTGATCGCGATCTTTGCCTCGGCACAAGCCTGGGCCGTGCCGCCGCAAAGGCCGGCAATCATCGCCATCGGCCGCTGGCTCCAGGCCAGGCGGTCTTCCATGGCGCTGCGCAGCACCGGTTCATACAGACCGCGCTCGCGGATGCTGAACTGGGTGGTGTGCACGCCCACGGCCAGACCTCCGGCGCCGGCATCGACGTAGTAACGCGTCAGGACGCGCTGGCGGCGGCGGTTGAACCGGCGCTCGGCGTCGAGCGCCAGTGGGTGCGCAGGAATCACCGCGCCTTGCGCCAGCAGGTGCAGCACGTCTTGCGGCAAGTCGGATCGTTTCAGAGGCATGGAGGGCTCCAGTGTCGGTGCGGCGCGGGCTTATCCGAATTCCGGGCCCGCGATGGCGTGAATCAGGTCGGTCTGCCCGCGCAGCGGATGGGAGCCCGCCATCATGCGGACTAGACCGCGTTGCGCGACGAAGCCAGCCGCGCGCAGCTGATGGCACAGCACATCGCGCGCGTCGGGCACATCGATGAAGACATTGCCGGGCAGGGCTTGCAGGGCGCGCTGCAGCAATACGCTCGCGCTGTCGGCGTCACGTGCCAGCAAGGGACCGATCTGGTGGGCGATGCGTCCGCGCCGGATCAGCGCGAAGCCCTGCGGACTGTGCACGCAGAAGCTGTGCTCGCGCGCCAGAAAATCCGCCAGCAAGGCCGGGCGCGGTGCGCCCAGGGCTTGCGCGTCGAGCGCGGTCAGACTGTCGATGTCGGCGTTCTGTGGGTCGGGTGCCGCCGCGTCCACCGCGCCCTGGCCGTCACGCTGCCAGCGCGTCAACGGCCACTGCGCGCTGAAGCCGAACTGGCTGTAGATGCGCTGGCCGGCCGGTGTTGCGTCCAGATAGGCCGTGCGTCCCGCGGACTGGACGGCGCGCAGGCAGTGGGCAAACACCGCGCTGCCCAGTCCCTGGCCGCGGGCCTCGGGCGCCACCAGGATCATGCTGATCCAGGCGACCTTTTCCCCGAGCGGCAGCACGGCGCCGCTGGCGACGATCCGCCCTTGAGCATCGCGCACGCCGAACACCGTGCCGGCGCGGGCGAAGAAGGCCCAGTCCTGCGCGGTCTGGTTCCAGCCGCTGCCCGCCACCAGTTCGGCTAGCATGGCCTGCGTGGCGCTCGTCAGGACGCCCAGTGTTTCGACCGCAACAGTGGCCTCAGTACTTGCCATCGCGCGCTTCGAATTTGGTCGGCTTGCCGTAGAGGCGCTGTTCGCGCGAAATCCAGTCTGCGACCCAGCCGATTTGGCGTGACAGCGGCACTTTCGGGTAGCCAAACAGACGCTCGGCCTGCCCGGTGTTCATGAGCCAGGCAGTTGTTGCTTCTTCGCCCGTGATCCGGGCCGTCTTGTTGAAGCGGCGTGCAAACTCCTGTGCCAGCCAGCGGATCGACGTGGTTTCCGGTCCGCTCACGTTCAGGGGCGTGGTGGGCACGGTTGCCACCGACAGGCAGCGCAGCGCCTGGGCATTGGCGTCGCCCTGCCAGATGACATTGACATGGCCCATGGTGACGTCGACCGACTCGTCGCGCCAGATTTTCAGCGCGACATCGGCCAGCACGCCGTAGCGCAGATCGATCGCGTAGCTCAGGCGGAACAGCCGCCCGGGCGTGTTGTGCAGTTGCGAGAAGTACTCGAACATGCGCTCACGCCCGACACAGGAGTTCGCGTATTCGCCGGGCGGGCTCAGCGCCGAGCTTTCGTCCGCACCCTGGGAGATCACCGGCACGAACGGGTAGACGCAGGCGGTCGAGAAGGACACGATGCGCGAGCTGCGGAAGGTCTCGGCAACCAGCGCCGGCACATGGGTGTTCATGGCCCAGGTCAGGGGGTTGTTGGCATCGGCACCGAACTTGCGTCCGGCCATGAAGATGACGTTGGCGCATTGCGGCAGCGCTGCGAGCGCCTGGCGGTCCAGCAGATCGCAGGCGATGGTCTCGATGCCGTGCGATTCCAGCATCGCGCGCAGGCCCGGCTCGCTGAAGCGCGCCACCGCGATCACCCGGCGCGCGGGCATGGCGTTGCGTGCCAGGCGCGCCAGCGTCGGCCCCATCTTGCCGCCGACGCCCAGGATCAGCAGGTCGCCCTCCAACCGTGCCATGTCGGCCACCAGATCCCGCGACGGCGCGGCCAGATAGTCTTCCAGCGCCTGCTCGTCGGCAAAGCCTTCGGGCACAGGCAGGTCGTCAAGCAGGGCTGTTGCTGCGGGCAGGGTAGGTTTCATTGGATTCTTGCGTCCTGGGTGATGAAGAGCCGCTCCAGCAGCAGCACGAGCAGATAGAGCAGCACGCCCAGGCCGGTGATCAGCAGCACGGCCATGAAGACGGCGGGCGTGTCCAGCGAAGCCTGCACCTGGATCATCAGATAGCCCAGGCCCTTGTCGGAGGCGATGAACTCGCCGACCACGGCGCCGGCCACCGCCAGAATGGTGGCGACCTTCATGCCGGAGAACACATAGGGCAGCGAGCCCGGCAACTGGATATAGCGGAACAACTGCCAGCGCGAACCCTTAAGGGCGCGTACCAGGTCGAGCAATTCAGGCTCGGTCTCGTTGAGGCCGCGGATCGTGGTCAGCAGGATCGGGAAGAAGCACAGGCTGAACGTGATCAGGATGTTGGGGCCGATGCCGTAGCTGAACCAGACGATGATCAGCGGACCCAGCGCCACCTTCGGGATCATGTTGAGCGTGACCAGCACCGGGAACACGAGGATCATGAGGCGCCGGCTGGTGATGAACAGCAGGGCGCACAGGATGCCCAGCACCAGCCCCAGCGTGTAGCCGCCGAACACTTCGAGCGCTGTGACGCCGGTGTTCTTGAGCCAGCTGAAGTTCGGATTCGACAGGGTGGCCAGAATGCGCGAAGGCGCCGGAAGAATGAAGGACTGGATGGCAAACACCCGTACCACGGCTTCCCAGAGCAGGATGCCGGCCAGGTGGATGCCGATGATGGTCAGCCAGCGCTGCCACGCCGGGCGGTCGCCCGGCACGCCGGCAACGGACAGCAGCACCACCTCGTCTTGGAGACCTTTCATGCAACGTCCTTCCTGTCAATGCGCATTCTGAAAATCATAAATTCCGCGCGCACAATTGTCAACCAACCAGTTGAACCAAATCGGACTTCATGGACGCAGTGCGTTCAGGGCAAATTCGATCACATGGCGGCGCCGCTGCACCAGGGCGCCGCGTGAGCCGAGCGACTTGCCGAAGATGGCCGACAGAGTGTGGTTGTTGGAGAAAAAGAAATACGAGATGCCGGCCATCGAAATGTAGAGGTTGATCGCGTCGATGTCGCCGCGGAACACGCCCTTGGCAACGCCGCGCTCCAGCGTGGTCTCGAGCATCTCGATGAACGGCGAATGCATTTTCTGCAAGTTCTCGGAGGCCAGGATGTGGCGGCCCTGGTTGCGGTTCTCGTCGCTCAGCAGCGCGATGAACTCTGGATGCTCGGCCAGGTAGTCGAATGAAAAGCCGACCAGTTGCACCATGGCTTCCACGGGCTCGAGCGACTCGAGCGAGAGATTCTTTTCCTTCTCCCGGATCTCGGCGTAGACCGACTCGAGCGCCGCCAGGTAGAGCCCCTGCTTGCTGCCGAAGTAGTGGTAGACCAGTTGCTTGTTGACACCAGCCGAGGCCGCAATCTCGTCGACACGGGCGCCGGCGAAGCCGTTGCTTGACAGCTCTGAAACGGCAGCGGTGATCAGCGCTGCCCGGGCTGATGAAGCATCCCGCTTGGGGCCGCTGACCGCGACACGGGTCTTTGCTGCAGTGACCATTTGTTGCACCTCAACCAAATAGTTGGTATAGTAAATTGTAAGCCAGCCATTGATCCATCACCTATTCTGGAGAACCCGTATGAAGAGACTGTTGCTATCCGCAGCCGGCGTGTTGTTGGCGGCAAGTTCCCCGTTCGCCGTGGCAGCCGATGCCATGAGCCTGATGTTGAACTGGACACCGACGGCGGATCACTCGCCGATCTACTACGCGAAATCGAAGGGCTGGTACCAGGAGGCGGGCATCGACCTGAGCATCGAAGCCGGCAAGGGCTCGGGCGCATCGGCGCTGCGCGTCGGCTCCGGCGGTTCGGACGTCGGCATCGCCGATTTGCCGACCGCGATGCAGGCCAAAGGCAAGGGTGCCGATCTGAAGGCGGTCATGGTGATCTACGCCAATTCGCCGCAGGGCTTCTACTGGCTCAAGTCCTCCGGCATCACGGGGCCGAAAGACTTTCCCGGCCACAAGATCGGCAACCCGCCGGGCGACGCCGCCCGCCTGATGTGGCCGGCGTTTGCCAAGAAGGTGGGGATCGAACCCAACGGTGTCACCTTCGTCAACCTGAGCCCGCCGGCCAAGGTGGCCGCGCTCAAGAGCAAGTCGGTCGACATCATCAGCGACTTCTACAACGAACACGACCTCAAGGTGCGTGAATTCGGCGCTGATCTCGGCTTCGTCGCCTGGCGCTCGATCGGCGTCAATGTCTACGGCAACTCGTTCGTCGTCAACGGCGCCTATCTGGCGGCCAATCCGGAGCGTGTGCGCAAGTTTGTGGCGGTGACGCAGCGCGCCTACGACGCCTGCGTCAAGGACTTCAATCCCTGCCTGCAGGCGCTGCTGGCCGGCGTCAGCGGCCTCAATCCGGACAACCAGCGCGATCAGTGGGAGCGCATAAAGCAACTGATGCGTGACGACACGACGACCAAGGTCGCGCTCGGAAGTTTCGACACGGCGCGCGTCAAGTCGGACTACGAGCTGGTGCAAAGCCTGATCGGCATCGACAAGCCGTTTGACCCGGCAAGCCTGTTCACCAACGACTATCTCGACAAGAACCTGCGCATGTCGTCGAACTGACGGCGTTCACGGGGCCATGCCGTTCATGGCCCCGGACCTGTCCGGGCGCGGCGGTCACCCCCGGTAAACCGCTATTCCGCAAGCCGGCGTTTCTTGCTATTCTTGTTTTCGCAGTCCGCAAGCTTTCCAACGCACGATTGACCTGACCGAAGCAGCGCCGGCGCACGCGCGGTTGCGGGTCTGCGCTCCGAAGACAAGCACAACAAGCAACGAAGGAGACAAGAAAATGATCGAGATGCCGCTTTCCCCCCAGGCCCGGCGCATGCGCCGCATCGCTTTGGGCGACCTCGTCTACCGCAGCGCGAAGTCCTTTGGCGCGCGCAACGCGGTCGTCGATGGCGACCTGCGCCTGAGCTATGCCGAACTCGACGCGCGCAGTTCGCGCTTTGCGCATTACCTGCTCGCGCGCGTCGGCAGCGGTTGCCAGATCGGCATGCTGTGCGCGAATTCGGCCGACATGCTGGTGGCGGTCAACGGCATCCACAAGTCCGGCAATGTCTGGGTGCCGGTCAATACCAAGCTGGAACCGCAGACCATCGACTACGTGCTGCGCCACGCCGAGGTCAGCTGCGTCGTCGTCGATGAGGCCATCCGCACGCAGGCCGGCATGGCGCCGCTGCTCGAAGCGCTGGGCTTGCCGCTGGTGGTCACGATGGGCGACACGGCCGACCGCAGCGCCACCACCTTGGCGCAGGCGCAGCAGGGGCACGCTGCGGACCTGCCCGATGTCGAGATCGACGACGCGCAACCGGCGCTGCTCATGTACACCAGCGGCACCACCGGCAACCCGAAGGGCGTCGTGCATTCGCACCTGTCGGTCTACAGCGCGATCATGGGCAACATCGCCAACTTCGGTCTCACGCACGAAGACGTCATCACCGGTCTGCTGCCGCTGTTCCACTGCGCGCAGCATGTGCTGGCGGCGAGCGCCTGCGCGATCGGCGCGAGCACGGTGCTGGCGCGCGCCTTCATACCGGGGGACGTGGCGCGACTCGTGACCGAGGAAAAGATCACGATCTTTGTCGGCCTGCCGATGATGTACGCAGCGCTGCTGGCCGACAAGACCTATGCCACGCCCGATTACGCGGCCATGCGCCTGTGCATCTACGCCATGGCGCCGATGCCGCAGCCGCTGATCCAGGCCATTGCGGCGAAGATGGCGCCGCACATCCTGCTGGCCACGGGCCAGACCGAGATTTACCCGATCACGATGAGCTTCGATCCGCTGGGCAATCCGGGGCGTGATGCCAATTACTGGGGCCTGTCCGGCGTCGCTTGCGAAACCGCCATCATGGACGACGACGGCAATCTGCTCTCGGCAGGGCAGGTCGGCGAGATCGTGCACCGCGGCCCCAATGTCATGCTCGGTTATTTCAAGGACCCGCAGGCAACCGCGGCAGCGCAGAAATTCGGCTGGCACCACACGGGCGACCTCGGCATGATCGATGGTGGCGGACAGATGCTGTTCCTGGATCGCAAGAAAGACATGATCAAGACCGGCGGCGAAAACGTCGCCAGCGTCAAGGTCGAGGCCGCGATCCTGGCGCACCCGGATGTCGCCGGCGTCGCGGTGCTGGGCCTGCCGCATCCGCGCTGGAGCGAGGCGGTGTGCGCCTTCGTCGTGCGCAAACCCGGCGCGTCCTGCGACGAGGCCGCCATCATCGAACATTGCCGCAGCCGCCTGGGCGGCTTCGAGGTGCCCAAGGCGGTGCGCTTTGTCGATGCGCTGCCGGCCACGGCCACGGGCAAGGTCCAGAAGCACATGCTGCGCAAGGAGCACAGCCACTTCTGGGACAACGAAACGGCCTGAGCCTTGATCAGCGCGCTGCCGCCGCGTGGTCCAGATCGGGGCGGCTCCACGGGTCCACATGCGTCATCAGGTTGAGCACGCGATGGCGCTGCATGACGCGCTGGCGCGCCACGACTGCGATGTCGTGGCCGGCCTCGACGCTGATCGTGGCATCGACCTCGATGTGCGCGTCGACCACGATCATGTCGCCCATCTTGCGCGTGCGCACGTCGTGCACGCCGCTCACGCCCGGCGTCTCGAGCAGCGTGGCGCGGATCGCCTGCACCTCCTGCTCGTCGACGGCGCGGTCCATCAGGTCATGTAGCGCGTCCCAGCTAAATCCCCAGCCCATCCGGGTCACCATGAAGCCGACGATCAGCGCGGCGATTGGGTCCAGGATCGGATAACCGGCCAGGTTGCCGATGATGCCGATGCCCACCACTAGCGAGGACGCGGCATCGGAGCGGGCGTGCCAGGCGTTGGCCACCAACATGCTGGATTTGACGCGCTTGGCCACCGAGAGCATGTAGCGAAACAGCAGTTCCTTGGCGATCAGCGCGCCACCGGCCACCCACAGCGCCACGATGTGCACGGTGGCGATGGTCTCGGGCGCTTCGAGCTTGCGCGCGGCGGACCACAGCATGCCGATGCCGACTGCCAGCAGCAGCATGCCCAGCACCAGAGAGGCGGCGGTTTCGAAGCGTTGATGGCCGTAGGGGTGATCGGCGTCGGCGTCCTTCTTGCTGTGGTGGCCGGCCAGCAGCACGACAAAATCGGCCACCAGATCCGACAGGGAATGCACGCCGTCGGCCACCAGTCCTTGTGATTTGGCCAGCACACCGACAAGGACTTGGGTGATGGTCAGGGCCAGGTTGACCCCGACGCTGACCCAGGTGCTGCGCGATGCCGCTGCTGCGCGCTCGGCCGGGCTGTGTTCTGCATCTTCGGGATCATCGGCGAATAGGGAGGATTTCATGATCCGCCGAGTTTAGGTCAGGATGGCAATCAGGTCATGTGCTGGGCCGAAGGTTCATTCGGATCGCGTTCTTCTCCCGGCTGTCCGCCCAGGATGTACGGGATGCACAGGAACGCAACCAGCACCACCGGCACCAGCGCGGCCAGCACAACGCCGAGCAGTTGGCGGATGAACATGCGCAATATCGGGTCCATGGAAAACCTCTTTGGTAAAGTGGATCAGTGGCGCAATCTTCGTCGTCCAGCCTTAACTCAGTCTTAGCACACCATGAATCCTCAACATCTCACGCGGGTCTGCATTTATGGTGCCGGCGCCATCGGCGGCTGGATCGGCGCGCGCGTGGCTGCGGCGGGCTGCAGCGTCAGCGTGGTGGCGCGCGGCGCCACGCTCGCCGCCCTGCAGCGCGACGGTTTGCGCCTGCGCGAGAACGGGGCCGACCGCGCGTGGCCGGTGCGCGCCAGTGCCGACCCGGCGGAACTCGGCGTGCAGGATCTGGTCGTCATCGCCGTCAAGGCGCCGGGCCTGCTTGACGTGGCGCGCCGCATCGCACCGCTGATCGGCCCCGATACCGTGGTGCTCAGCGCCATGAACGGCGTGCCGTGGTGGTTCTTCCAAGGCTTCGGTGGGCGCTTCGAGGGGACGGTGCTCAGCGCCGTGGACGCCACCGGTGATATCGGCAAGGCCATCCCTTCAAGCAGCGTCATCGGCTGCGTCGTGCATGCCAGTTGCGCGGCCACGTCCGGCCAGGTGCTGCACCACTTCGGCAACAAGCTCATCATCGGCGAGCCGTCGGGGCAGTCGACGCCGCGGGCGGCGCAGCTCGCGGCGCTGCTGCAGGCGGCGGGCTTCGAGGTCAGCGTTTCCGAGCAGATTCAAAAGGATGTCTGGTACAAGCTGTGGGGCAATATGACGGTCAACCCGATCAGCGCGCTGACCGGCGCCACCACCGACCGGATTCTGGACGACGAACTGGTGCGCGGCTTTGTCTCCAACGTGATGCTGGAGGCCAGGGAGATCGGTGCGCGCATCGGCATCCCGATCGAGCAGCAACCCGAAGACCGGCACGCGGTGACGCGCAAGCTCGGCGCGTTCAAGACCTCCATGCTGCAGGACTTTGAGGCCGGCAAGCCGCTGGAACTCGATGCGCTGGTGACCGTGGTGAAGGAACTCGGCGCCATGACGGGTGTGGCCACACCGTTCACCGATGCGCTGCTCGGCTTGTCGCGCCTGCAGGCGCGCGTGCGAGGCCTTTACTGATCCGCGCTCAGGGTCCGACCCAGGCCTGGGCTTCGATCTCGACTTTGGCGCCCTTGTAGAGCGCGGCCTGCAGCGTCGAGCGCGCCGGCAGTCCGGCCGCGAAATGGCGCTGGTATTCGGCGTTGAAGGCGGTGAAATCATCAAGGTCGGACAGCCACACGGTGACGCGCACCACGTCGCCCATCGCCGCGCCCAATTCGGCCAGCGTCAGCGCGATGCGCTCGAGCACGGCGCGCGTCTGCGCCTGGATGTCGCCGGCGATGATGTTGGCCTGCGCGTCCATCGGCAGCACGCCCGAGAGAAACAGGAAGCCACCGGCCTTGACCGCCTTGGAAAAGGGCACCGGCAACGCGGTTGGGTAGCGTGTGACCGCGCTCATGTGGCTTCCTTCGCGGCGCTCGGTGTGCGTGTGATGACCTGGCCCTTGTGCGCGCCGCTGTGCGCGCCGTTGCGCCAGGTGACGGCGCCGTTGACGATCACCGCGTCGATGCCGGCGGCCGCCTGGATCGGGGTCTCGTAGGTCGCGGTATCGCGGATGGTGGCGGCATCGAAGACGACGACATCGGCGTGATGGCCGACCTTCAGCGTGCTGCGGCCCTGCAAACCGTAGTTTCGCGCGGTCAGCCCGGTCATCTTCCAGACGGCGGTCTCGAGCGAAAACAGGCCGATGTCGCGGCTGTAATGGCCGAGCACGCGCGGGAAGGTGCCCCACAGGCGCGGATGCGGGCTCTCGCCGGTCGGTATGCCGTCCGAGCCGATCATGGTTTCGTCGAAAGCCAGGATGCGCTGCACGTCGTTCTCGTCCATTAGGAAGTAGATCGCACCGCCGGGTTGCAGGCGGCGCGCAGCTTCGTCCTTTGCAACGCCCCACTCGGCGGCGATGTCGTCGAGGTCGCGCCCGGCGCACTCGGGGTGCGGCGTGCTGAATGTGATGCGCACACGGCCGTCGAGCATGCCGCGGTCGGTGCGGATCATGGTCGAGCCGGCGGCGTAGGGATAGCAGTCGAGCGCCACGCGCTGATGCTGCATCGCCTCGCCGATGAAGGGCAGCGTCTCGCGGCTGCGGCCGAAGTTGGCCCGGTTCTGCACCTTGTGGTGCGAGACCACGACGGCAACGCCGATCTCGCGGCCGATCTGGAACGTTTCTTCCAGCGATTCCATGACGTGCGCGGCCTCGTCGCGCATGTGGGTTGCATACAGGCCCTGGTGGGCTGCCAGCGGGCGCCCGACGGCGATGATCTCCTCAGTGCTGGCTTTCACGGCCGGCGGGTAGAAGGTGCCGGTCGACAGCCCGATGGCGCCGGCCTGCATCGCTTCTTCCACCAGTTCCTGCATCGCTGCAATCTCGTCGGGCGTGGCCGCGCGGTCAAGTTCCTTCATGGTCACCGCGCGCAGCGTCGAGTGGCCGACCATGGCCGCGACGTTGACGCTCGACGGGCTCTGGCGCAGCGCCGACAGGTAATCGGCAAACGTGCCGAAGCGCGGGTCGGTCGCGCTCACCAGCAGGCCCAGCGGCATCGGCAGCGGTGTGTCGGGCCGCAGCGGCGCGACGCTGATGCCGCAGTTGCCGGCGATCACGGTGGTGACGCCCTGCGAGATCTTGAAGCGCATGTCGGATTGCGACAGCACGGCCTGGTCGTCGTGCGTGTGCGAGTCGATGAAGCCCGGCGCCACGATGCGGCCGCTGGCGTCGATGCGCTCGGTCGCGCTGTGCCCGCGCAGGTCGCCGATGGCCGCGATGCGCCCGTCGCGGATGCCGACATCGGCCGCAAAGCGCGGTGCGCGCGTGCCGTCGATCACCGTGCCGCCGTGGATCAGCAGGTCGTAGTGCTGGGGTGTGTTCATGCGCAGTCCTTTCAATCCTGGTTTAACGCAAGTGGCAGGCAACCCACTGGCCGCCCTGGTCGTTCACGCTGCGCTGGGTGAGCGCCGGGCGCTGTTCCTTGCAGATCGCCTGTGCCAGCGGACAGCGGGTGTGGAAACGGCAGCCCGGCGGCGGATTGGCCGGGCTCGGCAGGTCGCCCTGCAGCAGGATGCGCTGGCGCCGCAGGCGCGGATCGGGCAGCGGCACGGCCGCCAGCAGGCTTTCGGTATAGGGGTGCAGCGGCGCCCGGAACAGGGTGTCGCGGTCGGCGACCTCGACGATGTGGCCCAGGTACATCACGGCCACGCGGTGGCTGATGTGGCGCACCACGGCGAGGTCGTGCGCGACGAACAGATAGGCTAGGCCGAACTCGTTCTGCAGGTCCTGCAGCAGGTTGACGACCTGCGCCTGCACCGAGACGTCGAGCGCCGACACCGGCTCGTCGCAGACGATCAGCTTGGGCCCGAGCGCGAGCGCGCGCGCAACGCCCAGGCGCTGGCGCTGCCCGCCGGAAAACTCGTGCGGAAACTTCCTGGCCGCGTCCGGGCGCAGGCCGACCTTGGAGAACAGCCATTGCACGCGCTCGTGGCGCTGCGCCGCGCTCCAGTCGCCGAAGTTGCGCAGCGGCTCGGCCACGATCTCGCCGGCGTTCAGGCGCGGGCTCAGCGAGGCGTAGGGGTCCTGGAAGATGATCTGCAGATGGCGCCGGTGCGCGCGCATCTGCGCCGCGCTCAGGCCGAGCAGTTCCTCGCCGTCGAGCTTGACCGAGCCCGACGTCGGCTCGATCAGGCGCAGCACCGACTTGGCGGTGGTGGTCTTGCCGCAACCGGATTCGCCGACCAGGGAGAGCGTCTCGCCGCGCGCCACGCTGAACGACACACCATCGACCGCCTGGATCGGCGGTTTCGCGGCGCCGATCCAGCGCCGCGGCGCGAAGAAATGCTTGCGCAGGTCGGTGACCTGCAGCAAGGGTGTGGCCCCCACGCTCGGCACTGACGTGTCCTCGCTGCCCCTCGAGGGGGCGCTCGCTTGCTTGGGGCGGCCCGGCGCGGCGCTCATGCTTCGTGCTCCGAAGCGCCGATGCGGCCTTCTTCAACGGCGAAGCAGGCTACGACGTGATCCTGGCCCTGGTCGGTCAGGGTCGGGCTGCGATCATGGCAGCGCTGCCGGGCATGCTGGCAACGCGCGGCAAAGGCGCAGCCGCCTCCGAGTTCATGTGGCGAGGGCACCATGCCGGGTATCTCGGTGAGCCGCGTCAGCTGGCTGTTCATGGCCGGCATCGACGCCATCAGCGCGCGCGTGTACGGATGCAGCGGCTGTGTGAACAGCGTCAGCACGCTGGTCTCCTCGACCTTGCGTCCGGCGTACATCACCACCACGCGGTCGCAGTTCTCCGCCACCACGCCGAGGTCGTGCGTGATCAGCACGACACCCATGCCGAGCTCGGCCTGAAGGCGCTTGATCAGGTCCAGTATCTGCGCCTGGATCGTGACATCCAGGGCCGTCGTCGGTTCGTCGGCGATCAGCAGCTCGGGCTTGCAGGCCAGGGCCAGCGCGATCATGACGCGCTGGCGCATGCCGCCCGAGAGCTGGTGCGGGTACTCGTGGGCGCGGCGTTCGGGCTCGGGAATCTGCACCAGGCGCAGCATTTCGACGGCACGCTGAAGGGCCTCGGCGCGGCTCGCGTGTTGGTGCACGATCACGGTCTCGGCGATCTGGCGCCCGATGGTGAGCACCGGGTTGAGCGAGGTCATCGGCTCCTGGAAGATCATCGAGATGCGGTCGCCGCGCACCGCGCGCATCTCGCGCTCGCTCAAGCTCAGCAGATCGGTGCCGCGGTAGCGCACCGCGCCCATGTGGCGCGTCGGCGGGCTCGGCAGCAGGCGCAGCACCGACAGCGCGGTGACGCTCTTGCCGCAGCCCGATTCGCCGACGACGCCGAGCGTCTGTCCCGCATGCACGGTGAACGAGACGCCGTCGACGGCGCGCACCGTGCCCCCGAGCGTGTTGAACCAGGTGCGCAGGTCCTGCACCTCGAGCAGCGGCGCGCTGGCGGCCAGGGGCGGGGTGGATGCGGTGCTTGTCATGTTGGCATCAGATTTGGCGCGCCAGGCGTGGGTCGAGCACATCGCGCAGACCGTCGCCCAGCATGTTGATGGCCAGCACCGTGGCCGCCAGCAGCAGGCCCGGGTACAGGATGATGTGAAAGGCGACGGCGACAAAGTTGCGGCCCTCGGCCATCATGTTGCCCCAGCTGGGCGTCTGCGCTGGCACGCCGACACCGAGGAACGAGAGCGAGGCCTCGATCAGCACGGCAGCGGCGGCGACGAAGGTGGCCTGCACAATCAGCGGCGCGACCATGTTGGGCAGCACGTGGCGCCACAGGATCACCGGCAGGCGCGTGCCGACGGCGTGCGCCGCTTCGACGTAGAGCTGCTCGCGCAGCGTCAGCGAGAGCGAGCGCACCAGCCGCACCATGCGCGGAATCTCGGGCACCGTGATGGCGACGATGACGGTGGTGAGGCTGGCGCGCGTGACGGCCATCAGCGCGATGGCGAGCAGGATGCCGGGGATGGCCATCAGGCCGTCCATCACGCGCATCACCGGTCCGTCGGCCCAGCGCACGAAGCCGGCGACCAGTCCCAGCAGCACGCCGGCCAGTGTCGCGAGCACGGCCACCGAGACACCGACGATCATGGAGACGCGTCCGCCCCAAACGGCGCGGCTGAAGACGTCGCGGCCGAGGGCGTCGGTGCCGAAGTAGTGCGCGACCGATGGCGGCTGCAGGCGCGTCAGCGGATCGATGTCCTGCGGGTCGTGCGTGGCGATCCAGGGCGCACCCAGCGTGATGGCGGTGACGATGAGCAGCAGCAGCGCACCGATGATCAGGGTCGGGTTCTTGCGCAGCCAGCGCCAGCGCGGCGGCACGAACGGCAGGTCGTCCGCGGCGGTGGAGTTGGCGAGCGAGCGGGACATGGTCAGTACTGGATGCGCGGGTCGAACAGGCGGTAGCTCAGGTCGATCAGCAGGTTGATCAGCACATAGACGCCGGCCGAGAGCAGCAGCACGCTCTGGATCACGGGATAGTCATGGTGCTGCACCGAGTCGATCACGAGGCGCCCGATGCCCGGAATGGCAAACACGGTTTCCGTGACGACGACACCGCCGATCAGCAGCGCGATGCCCACGCCCACGGTGGTGGCGATGGGGATGGCGGCGTTGCGCAGCGCGTGGCCCAGCACCGCCAGCACGCCCAGGCCCTTGGCGCGCGCGGTGCGGATGTAGTCTTCCTGCAGCACCTCCATCACGGTGGCGCGTGTCATGCGCGTGATCAGCGCGATGTAGACCAGGGCCAGGTTGAGGCAGGGCAGCGCCAGGCTGTTGAGCCAGCCGCCAACGCCCTGCGCCAGATGCACGTAGCCCTGCACCGGAAACAGCGCCATGCGGATGGCAAAGCTGTAGATCAGCAGGTAGCCGATCAGGAACACCGGCACCGAGAAGGCGAGCACCGCGAACAGCATCACGAGCCGGTCGATCCAGCTGCCGGCGCGGTGCGCGGCCAGCGTGCCCAGCGGCACGGCAACGCAGACCGTCAAGGCCATCGTCAGCGCCGCGATCGACAGGGTCGGCTCCAGGCGCTGCGCCAGCAGTTCGGTGACCGGAACCTGCGTGAAGATGGAGACGCCGAGGTCACCCGACAGCACGCGGCCGAGCCAGAGCGCGAACTGGCGCCACAGCGGCTGGTCCAGCCCGAGCGCGCTGCGCAGCTTCTCGATGTCCTCGGTGCTGGCCAGGTCGCCGGCGATCAGCGCCGCCGGGTCGCCGGGCGAGAGGTGGATCAGCAGGAATACCACGACCGCCACCACGCCCATCACGGGCAGGGTCGCCAGCAGGCGGCGCAGCAGGTAGTTCATCGATCGAGCACCCAGAGGTTCGGAATGCCACCCCAGATCCGCTCGGCGCCCTTGAGTTCCTTGCGATAACCCGAGGCCGGGAAATACTGGCCCAGGTTGATGTAGGGAACGACTTCATAGGCGCGGCGCTGGAACGCGTCGAGCACTTCGCGCCTCTTCGCCGGCACCGCTTCGCGGATCCACGCCGCGCGCAACTCGTCCAGCGCTTTGTCGCAGGGCCAACCTGGCAGCGAGTTGCCACAGGCCGCGCCCAGGTAGGTGCTGACGATAGGGCTGTTGATCGAGAACTCGTTGGCCACGGTGGTGTAGGCGCTCCAGCCACCCGATTCCGGGGCGTCGCGTTTGGCGCGGCGCGCGCCGATCGAGGACCAGTCCATTGTCACGGCGTCGACATTCAGGCCGATGCTGCGCAGGGTCTGCAACGCCATCATGCCCAGCGCGTTGAGATACGGCACATCGCTGGCGACCAGCAGGATCACTTTCTCGCCCTTGTAGCCGGCGTCGAGCAGCATCTGTTTTGCGCGGGCCGGGTCGGCCGTGCGGTACGGCTCGGCCCCGGCGGCGGTCTCGTTGGCGCTGCCGCAGATAAAGTAGGTTGCGCAGTAGGTCATGCGCATGTCCAGCGGATAGCCCATGGCGGCGTTGAAGCGTTCCTGGCTGACGGCTTTCAGAACCGCCTGGCGCACCTTGGGGCTGTTGAATGGCGGGTACAGGTGATTCATGATCAGCTGGCCCTGCTGCGCGCTGGAAGCCAGCAGCTTGACCTGGCGGTCGGTGCGCAGCGGTGTGACGTAGTCCGGCGGCACCATCTCGACAAAATCGACCTCGCCCTTTTGCAGCGCTGCGACGCTGCTGTTGGCGTCAGGCAGGTACAGCCACTCGACCCGGTCAAAGGCCGGCTTCTTGCTCCCGGCCAGTCCGCTGGCGGGTTCTGCGCGTGGCACGTAGGCCGGGTTGCGGATGAAGACGACCTTGTTGCCGGGCACCCACTCGTCGCGCTTGAAAAGGAAGGGGCCGGAGCCGATGACTTCGTTGATCGGCGCGGTCGTCGGCAATCTGGCGAGCCGCTCGGGCATCACCATGACCGGAAAGCCGGACGGCTTGGCCAGTGCGTCCAGCACCATGCCAAACGGCTCCTTGAGTTGCAGTCGGAACGTGCGCGCGTCCAGCACCGACCATTCGGCGCCGGCGGCGCGCAGGGGCGGTCCGAAGGAGTCGCGTGTGCTCCAGCGATGGATCGAGGCCACGGCATCGGCCGCGGTGACCGGGCTGCCGTCGGAGAACTTGAGTCCGGTGCGTAATGTGAAGGTCCACAGCTTGCCGTCCTTGGAGGTCGTGTATTTGTCGACCATCTGCGGTCGCGGCACGCCTTGGGCATCCTGGCCGAACAGCGTGTCGTACACCATGTAGCCGAAATTACGTGTGATGTAGGCGGTGGTGAAGCTGGGGTCCAGAATCTTGACGTCGGCGTGGGCGACAAAGCGCAGCGTCTTGGTCTGCGCCGCGGCAGGCGTTGCCATGACGCCGAGCAGCAGGCTGCACAGCAGCACGAGGCTGCGGCGGATCGGCAGGGATGTGAGAAGCTTCATAGCAGGCTGGGCGTGGCAATGTCGTCGAGCGGCCAGAGCGGTCGATGGATCTTGGTGTAGGGCAGGCTGGCGACGTGCGGTGTCGCCGCACCCGGCGCGCCGACGTAGATGACCTTCTTGGCCACCTTCGAAAAGGACGCGTGGAAATGCTGCGCCGACTTGACGACGATGAGCTTACACGCTGCCAGGTCGCAGCCGAGCTGGGTGAAGAGGTCGGTGTCCATGGCCTGGTTGCGCAGCGTGATCAGCACAATGTCGATGCCATGGGTCGTGACAAGCGCGCAGTCACCCATGGGCGTCGGTGCGCCGGCCAGGCCGGTCATGACGAGGTCGCGCCGCAGGGCCTTGACCTGGCAGTCCAGGTCCAGTGGGTCGCCCGACATCGGACCGACCTTGCCGCCGATGCGCAGCGGCAGCCGCGCGCCGACGCCGGCATCGAAGGCGATGCGCACGGCGCCCGGGTCCCACAGCGGCCCCAGCGCCGCACGGCCGATGCCGCGCTCGATCAGGCGGCGCAGGATGAAGGTCGAGTCGCCGCTGGCGCCGCTGCCCGGGTTGTCGGCGCGGTCGGCCAGCACCACCGGGCCGGCGTCAAAGGCCAGCGCCTGGTCGAGCGCATCGTCGATGGCCGGGTAGCTCACGGCGAGTTGCTCGCGCATGGCAATGACCTCGCGCGCCAGCTGCAGCGCCAGGGCGTCGGCCTGGGCCTGGTCGCCGTCCGTATAGACCAGCACCTTCGAACCCATGTCGGGCACATCGCCGAGTGCAAAGCCGTGCGCTATCGAAATCGAGAGCACGCCGCCCTGGCCTTCGAGCGCCTGGATGCGCCGCACCAGCGCTTTGGCCGGGTCGCGCGTGGTGTGAAACGGCACCACCATATGACAGTCTGCCACCGCGTGCGCGAGCCGGATGCTGCCCTTGACCCTGGCTTCGCACAGCGCGATCAGTTCGTGTGCACGCTCGACGATGTCGGTGTGCGGATACTCCTTGAATGCCACCAGGATATCGGCCTGCGCCACCATGGCGCGGCTCAGGTTGACGTGCGGATCGAGCTCGGCGCCGACCACTACGGCCGGTCCGACGATGGCGCGCACCCGCGTCAGCAGGTCGCCTTCGCAATCGTCGTAACCCTCGGCCACCATGGCGCCGTGCAGGCCCAGCAGCACCAGGTCCAGCGGCAGCGCGGCCCGCAGGTCGCTCAGCAGTTCGTCGCGCAGCGTTTCATAGGCTGCGCGCGTCGTCGTGCCGCTCGGCTGCGCGCCCGCCACCATGCCCTCGATCAGGGTCCAACCCCGTTGCGCGGCCACTTTGCGCGCCACCCACAGCGGCGCCGCGAACAGGCTCAACTCGGGCGGGTAGCTTCCAGCCGGAAAGTAGCCCCGGTCCTGAAACGAGGCCAGGCCGGTCGGCATCGGGCCGAAGGTATTGGTCTCGGTTGCCAGCGAGGCGGTGAATACGCGCATGTGGTTCGCTTGCCTCTGGTTACTTGTCTAGCATCCACACCGTGGGCAACCCGCTGGTGAGCTTTTCGCTGCCCTTGATCGCCTTGCGCGTGGCAATCGCCGGCGTGTACTGGCCGACGTTGATGTAGGGCAGGGTTTCATAGGCGCGCTTCTGGAAGTTGTCGAGCGCCAGGCGGCGCTTGGCCGGCACGGTTTCTTTGATCCAAGCGACTCGCAGTTCGTCCAGGGTCTTGTCGCACGGCCAGCCCGGCAGGCTGTTGCCGCAGGCGGCGCTGAGATAGGCGTTGGTCACGGGTGAATCGGCGTCGAAGCCGCCGGCCACCGTCACGTACATGTTCCAGCCGCCGGCCTCGGGCGCATCGCGTTTGGCGCGGCGCGCGCCGATCGAGGCCCAGTCCATGGTCTGCGCGTCGACGTTGATGCCGATGCTGCGCATGGTCTGCGCCGCCATCAGGCCGATGGCGTTGAGGTAGGGCACGTCGGTTGGCACCAGCAGCACGACCTTCTCGCCCTTGTAGCCGGACTCGGCCAGCAACTGCTTGGCCTTGGCGACGTCAGCCGTGCGATAGGGCTCGGCCCCGGCGTCGGTCTGGTTCGGTCCGCCGCACAGGAACAGCGCCGGGCAGTAGGTGACGCGCATGTCGAGCGGGTAGCCCATGGCGGAGGTGAAGCGCTCCTGGCTCACGGCCTTGAGCAGCGCCTGGCGCACCTTCGGATTGTTGAACGGGGCGTGCAACTGGTTCATGATCATCCAGCCCTGCCAGGCGCCCGAGGGTGCGACCTTGACGTTGGGGTCGGCGCGCAGCGGCGTGATGTAGTCGGGCGGCACCTGTTCCACGTAATCGACCTCGCCTTTTTGTAGCGCGGCAATGGCGCTGTTGGAGTCGGGCAGGTAGAGCCATTCAACGCGGTCGAAGGCGCTCTTCTTGCTGCCCGACAGGTAGTTCGGCGGCTCGCTGCGCGCCACGTAGTGCGGGTTGCGCAGGAACACCAGCTTGTTGCCGGGCACCCATTCATCGCGCTTGAAGACGAAGGGGCCCGAACCCAGCACTTCGGTCAGGGGTGTGGTGGTCGGCAGCTTGGCAATGCGCTCGGGCATGATGACCGGCGGAAAGCCCGAGGGCTTGGACAGGCCGTCGAGCACCAGGCCGAACGGCTCCTTGAGCGTGAGCGTGAAGGTGCTGGCGTTGACCACCTGCCACTGCGGGCCCGAGGCCGCCATGGCGCGCCCGATGCTGTCCTTGCTGGCCCAGCGTTCGATCGAGGCCACGGCGTCGGCGGCGGTGACCGGGCTGCCGTCAGAGAACTTCAGACCCGGGCGCAGCGTGAACGACCACTGCTTGCCGTCCTTGGAGGTCGTGTATTTCTCGACCATCTGCGGGTGCGGCACGCCCTTGTCGTCGCGACCGAACAGCATGTCGTAGACCATGTAGCCGAAATTGCGCGTGATGTAGGCGGTGGTGAAGGTCGGGTCCAGGATCTTGACGTCGGCGTGCGCGACCACGCGCAGGGTCTTGGTCTGGGCCAGGCCGGGCGTGGCGCTCAGGCCCAGCAGCAGGGCTCCCAGGCAGCCCAGGGTGACAAGTGTGTGGCGTTTCATGGCGGATGCTCCTTTGGTCGGATGGAAATGGCAGGCTCGGGCTTCAAGGATGGAGCGGCCACTTTGGCCGGCGCACCTTAAGGTAGGGCAGGGTGTTGAGGTCGCGCGCCACCGAGCCCGGCGCGTCGGCATAAATCACCGTGGCCGCGATTTTTGAGAACGAGGCGTAGAAGTGCTGCGACGACTTGACCACGATGAGCTTGCGACCGGCGAGTTCGCAGCCGGCGCCCGTGAACAGATCGGTTCCCATGGCCTGGTTGCGAAGCGTGACCAGCAGGATCTCGATGCCATTAGCCTCGACCAGCGCGCAATCGCCCATCGGTGTCGGCGTGTTCGACAGGCCGGTCTGCACCAGCGAGGGCGT
The DNA here is from genome assembly GCA_903828665.1 of uncultured beta proteobacterium. Lineage (GTDB taxonomy): Bacteria > Pseudomonadota > Gammaproteobacteria > Burkholderiales > Burkholderiaceae_C > Rhodoferax. Next base: position 11,581 of record CAIKMZ010000071.1, on the reverse strand, counting down.
GAGCGCCTTGACGGTGCATTGCAAATCCATGGGGTCGCCCGAGAGCGCGCTGATCTTGCCGCCGATGCGCAGCGGCAGCTGCGCGCCGACGCCGGCATCGAAAGCGATGCGCACCGCGATCGGGTCCCACAGCGGTCCCAGCACTGCGTTGCCGATGCCGCGCTCGATCATGCGGCGCAGGATGAAGGTCGAGTCGCTGGCCGCGCCGCCGCCGGGGTTGTCGGCGCTGTCGGCGATGACGACCGGAGCGCCGTCGAAGGCCATGGCCTGATCGAGCGCCTCGTCTATATCGGGGTAGGCTGGCGAGAGCTGCTCGCGCATGGCGATCAGCTCGTCGGCCAATTGGCGTGCCAGGGCCGCGGCCTGGGCCGGATCGTTGTCGGTGTAGACAAAGACCTTGGTACCCATGTCGGCCACATCGCCCCAGGGAAAGCCGTGCGTGATCGAGATCGACAGCACACCGTCGTGGCCTTCGAGCGACTGGATGCGGTCCACAAAGGCGCGCGCCGGGTTGCGCGAGGTGTGCACCAGGGTGACCATTTCGCAGTCCACCACGGCGAGCGTCGGACGGATGCGTTTTTCAACCGTGGCGGCGCACAGGTCGACCAGTTCGAGCGCGCGTTCCTTGACGTCGGTGTGCGGGTATTCCTTGTAGCACACCAGTAAATTGGCTTGCGCCAGCATGGCCGCGCTCAGGTGGTTGTGCGGATCGAGCTCGGCGCCGACAACCACGCCGGGTCCAACGATGGCGCGCACGCGCGTGAGCAGGTCGCCTTCGCAGTCGTCATAGCCGTCCGCCACCATGGCGCCGTGCAGGCCGAGCAGCACCATGTCCACCGGCAGCGCGGCGCGCAGATCGCGCAGCAGTTCGTCGCGCAGGGTTTCATACGCGTGGCGCGTCGTGATGCCGCTGGGCTGCGCGCCGGCCACCATGCCTTCGACCAGGTCCCAGCCGCGCTCGGCGCCACGCAGGCGCGCCGCCCACAGCGGGCCGCTGAAGTAGAGCATGTGATCGGGGTGCTGGCCGGCGGGAAAGTAGCCGCGGTCGTTGAACGAGGCCAGGCCGGTCGGCATCGGGCCGAAGGTGTTGGTTTCGGTGGCGAGGGCTCCGCTGAATACGCGCATGGTGGGCCTGGTGTTGGTTTCGGTTGAGGTGAGGGTTCAGGCCACGTCCGCGGCGGCGCGGCTTGCCAGTCGTTGCGGTCCGAGCATCGCAGCGCTCAGGCCCTGCTCGGCAATAGGCCTTGGTATTGGCAGACCGCGCGCCAGCGCGGCGCAGGCTTCGCCCATGGCGGCCGAGGTCTGGATGCCGTAGCCGCCCTGCGCCGCGACCCAGAAGAAGCCGCTGGCGTCCGGGTCGAAGCCGCCGACCAGATCGCCGTCGGCGACAAAGGAGCGCAGCCCGGCCCAGGTGCGCGTGGGCCGACGGATGGACAGGCTGGTCATGGATTCGATGCGCTCGATCGCCAGCGCGATGTCGAGCTCTTCGGGCTGCACATCCTGCGGCGCCACCGGGTCGGCGTTGGCGGGTGAGCCCAGCAGCATGCCGGCGTCAGGCTTGAAGTACCAGTCTTCGGCAATGCCGATGGTCAATGGCCAGTCGCTGCTGAGCACGCCTTCGGGCGGCGCGAAGATGAAGGCGGAGCGCCGCTTGGGCTGCAGCCCGATGGGCCGCACACCGGCCAGGCCTGCCACCACATCGGCCCAGGCGCCGGCCGCGTTGATGAGCACCGGCGCCGCATAGTCCAGTCCGCCGGCTTGCGCCTGCCAGAGCGAGCCGCAGTGCCGCAGCGCCGTGACTTCGGCGTCGCACACCAGCGTGCCGCCGGCGCGGCGCAGGCCGCGCAAATAGCCCTGGTGCAGGATGTCAACGTCCATGGCCAGCGCATCGGGTTCATGCACCGCGCCCAGTACACGGTCCGGCTGCAGCACCGGCACCAGCGCGCAAGCTCCCTGGGCGTCGAGCAGGCGTGCGTTGGGTGAGAGTGCGCGCGCGGCCTTCCAGTAGTCGGCCAGCAGCGCATCCTGCCCTTGCGTGGCGACCATCATGGCGCCGCGTGGCGAGAGTACAGGACTGTCGGCAAAGGCGGCCGGCGGTGCTTCAAAGAAGGAGCGGCTTGCCCGGGTCAGCGCGCAGACCTGCGGCGTGCCGTAGCTCTCCATGAACATCGCAGCCGAGCGTCCGGTCGAGTGGTAGCCCGGTTGCGATTCGCGTTCCAGCAGGATCACGCGGCCATGCGGTGCCAGCCAGTAGGCCACGGAGGCACCCGCGATGCCGCCGCCGATGATGAGAAAGTCAGCCTGTTGCGGCATGTGGGGCGCTCTCGATGAAGGGTCCAGGCGCCGGCCAGGACGTGGGCCTGCGTTTGTCAGAAAGGGTTGATGCGTCGGCCAGTCTAATCTGAAATTTGCGTATACGCAAATCACAATTGTCGCTAAAGTTCGCCTATCGACATCGGACGCCTTCACTTGTCAGACCCCTTATGACGAAACCAGGAACAACAGCGAGCGCACAGCGCGGCAAGGCATCGCGCACGCTCGACCGCGTGACCTTCGGCAAGCGCCTGCGCACGACGCGCCTGGCCCAGGGCCTGACGCTCGCCGGGGTGGCGGCGCGCTCGGGCGTTTCCATCACCACGATTTCAAGGGCGGAGCGCGGCCAGCTCACGCTGAGCTACGAGAAGTTCTCGGCGCTCGGTCGCGCGCTGGCGATGGACATGGCAGCCATGTTTTCGCCTGCCGATGCCAAGACCAGCGGGCTCGATCGCCCCGTGCTCACGCGTGCCGGTGAAGGCGTTCTCTACCAGGGCCCGGTGTTCTCCTACGAATTCCTCGGCACCGACGTCGCGGGCAAGCAGATGAGTCCGATCCTGGGAACGGTCCATGCCCGCCGCTTCAACGGCCCCGGGGATTACGTGCGCCATGAAGGCGAGGAGTTCGCCCATGTCATGGCCGGCACCATCGAGGTCTATTTCGAGAGCGGCGAGGTGATGCGCCTGGCGCGCGGCGATTCGCTGTATTTCGACAGCCGCATCGGCCACGCCTATGTCAGCGTCGGCCGGCAGATGGCCAGGATCATCGGCGCCTGCACCAGCGAAAGCAGTCCGGCCCGGCAAGCGCGCGCCGAAGCGTCGGGACCGGTCGTGAACGTGTCAAGGGCACCGCGAAAAGCAAAGCCGGCCAGGGCTTGAGACCGGTCAGCGCGTCATCGGCAGGGCCAGGCCCATGGTCACGAACAGGCCGCCGCAGATGCGGTTGAAGCGCTTGTCGGCGCGCTCCAGCCAGGGACGGATGCGATGCGCGAGCAGCGCCAGCAGGTATTCGACGCCGATCTCCACCGCCACGAAGATGGTGGCCATCACGACGAACTGCGCCAGCAACGCGCGCGTCGGGTCGATGAACTGGGGCAGAAAGGCGCCGTAGAACAACAAGGCCTTCGGATTGGAGAGGGCGGTCAGCAGACCCTGGCGGAACAGGGCGGCGCCGCGCCGATCAACCGACGCCGCACCGGCTTGCAGGTGCACCGGCGGCGCGCGCCAGAGCCCGATGCCGAGCCAGACCAGATAGGCGCCGCCGGCGAACTTGAGAACCGTCAGCGCATGGGCCGAGGCCTGCAGCAAGGCGCCGATGCCGAGCATGGACAGCGCGATCAGGAGCAGGAAGCCGAGCGCGCCGCCGGCCACCGTGAACAATGTCTTGCGCTGGCCGTGCAGCGCGCCGTGGGTCAGCACGAGCAGGCTGTTCGGTCCGGGCGTGAGCGACAGGCCGAAGGCCGCGACCAGATAGAGCAGCCAGGCATGCAGGGCCATTGCGTGGGTCTCTTGTTTGCGCTCGTTGCCGCGGGCTATCTCGCGAGCGCCGGGAAGAGCTTGACCAGGCCGTCCGACATCACCTCGACCGCCAGCGCCGCCAGGATCAGGCCCATCAGGCGCGTCATGACGTTAATGCCGGTCTTGCCCAGCACGCGCGCGATCGGATGCGCCAATGCGAAGCACAGGGCCGTGGCCACGGCGATCACCAGGCCATAGCCGACCAGGGTGCTCAATTGCAGAAAGGTCTTGGCTTTCTCGGCGTAGATCACGACCGTGGACATGGTGGCCGGGCCGGTCAGCAGCGGGATCGTCAGCGGCACCACGGCGATGCTGGCGCGCGCAGCGGCGTCGTGCATTTCCTCTTCGTTCGACCTGGCTTCCGCCGGTTGCGCGTTGAGCATGGCCAGGGCCGAGGTCAGCAGCAGCATGCCGCCGCCGACCTGAAAGCTCGCCAGCGAGATGCCGAAGAAGTCCAGGATGTGCAGCCCCATCAGGGCGCTGACGGCGATCACCACAAAGGTGCTGAAGGACGAGATCCAGATCGTGCGCCGGCGCTGCTCGCGCGTGAAGTCCTGCGTGTAGTGGATGAAGAAGGGCACGATGGCGAGCGGGTTGACGATGGCCATCAAGGTGACGAGCGGTTTGAAATCCATGAGTCTCTTTCCTTCAGCGTCCGCCCGAGACGTCGAGCAGGGCGCCGGTGCTGTAGCTTGATTGTTCTGACAGCAGCCAGACGATGGCTTGCGCGACTTCGAGCGCCGTGCCGGCGCGCGCAAGCGGCACTTGCGGCGCCAGCAGGCGGGCGCGATCCGGTTGTCCGCCCGAGGCGTGGATCTCGGTGTCGATGATGCCGGGGCGCACGGCATTGACGCGGATGCCCTCGGCGGCGACCTCGCGCGCCAAGCCGACGGTGAAGGTGTCGATCGCGCCCTTGCTGGCGGCGTAGTCGACGTACTGGCCGGCACCACCCAGGCGCGCTGCGGCGCTCGACACGTTGACGATGGCGCCGCCGCTGCCGCCATGGCGTGTGCTCATGCGCCGAATCGCTTCGCGCGCGCACAGGAAACTGCCGAGCACGTTGATTTCGAACATGCGTTTGAGCCGTGCCACGCTCATTTCGTCGACGCGTGATGCGACGTCGACGACGCCCGCGTTGTTGACCAGTGCCGTCAGGCGTCCGAGTTCGGCGTCGACCCGGGCGAACATCGCCATGACATCGGCCTCGATGGCGACGTCGGCCTGCAGCGCGATGGCCTGGCCGCCGCTGGCGCGAATCTGCTGCACCACGGCGTCCGCCGCCATCGGGTTGGCTTGGTAATTGACGGCCACGGCATAGCTGTTTTGCGCGGCCAGCAGCGCGCTGGCCGCGCCGATGCCGCGCGAGCCGCCGGTGATCAGGAGAACGGGTTTGGTCATGCGTCTGCAGCTTGTGTGAATATGGGGTAAAAACAGGGCCCCGGACGCGGCCATGTTAGCCGCAAAGCCGGCCATCGGAGCCGGACCTGATTTCCGGCAAGGAGACCCATTGAACAAGACCGTCGATTACTACTTCGCGCCGCAAAGCCCCTGGACCTACCTCGGGCACGCGCGCTTCGCCGCCATCGCCGCTGCGACCGGCGCAACGGTGCGCGTGCTGCCGGCCGATTTCGGCAAGGTGTTTGCCGCCTCCGGCGGCTTGCCGCTGGGCAAGCGCGCACCGCAGCGTCAGGCCTACCGGCTGCAGGAACTCGCGCGCTTTCGTGATGCGCTGCAAATGCCGCTGCAAGTGCAGCCGCGCTTTTTCCCGGTTGCGGGCGATGACGCCGGTCGCCTGATCGTCGCTGTCGATTCGCACGAGGGCACGGCTGCGGCGATGCACCTGAGTGGCGCTGTCTTTGATGCAGTCTGGGTGCAGCAGCGTGACATCGCAAGTGCGCAGACGCTGGCCGAACTGCTGTCGGAGTGCGGCCTGCCGCCCGAGCGGCTGGCGCAGTCGCGCGAGCCGGCGGCGCAGCAGCGTTACGACGCGAACGCCCAGGCGGCGATCGATGCCGGCGTCTTTGGCGCACCCAGTTATGTGATCGACGGCGAGATCTTCTGGGGCCAGGACCGGCTCGATTTTGTCGAGCGCAAGCTGCGCGCCGACTGAACTATTTTTTGAGGCAGGACATGGCACATTTCATCGAATTGACGGCGGCGGACGGATTCAAATTTGCGGCCTGGGAGGCGCGTCCGGCGGGAACGCCCAAGGCGGCGGTCGTGGTGCTGCAGGAGATCTTCGGCGTCAACGCGCACATCCGCGCAGTCGTCGAAGGCTACGCCGCCATGGGTTATCTGGCCGTGGCGCCAGCCACCTTTCACCGGCTGCAGCCAGGAATTGAACTCGGCTACACGCCAGCCGACATCACGGCCGGCGCGGCGCTCAAGGCGGCAGTCGAGGCCTTGCCGGCGCCCGGTGTGCAGCAGGATATCCAGGCGGCCGTCGACTACGCGGCCAGGGCGGGCAAGGTCGGCGTGGTCGGCTACTGCTGGGGCGGCCTGCTGGCCTGGCGCGCCGCCTGCCTGCTCTCGGGGGTCAGCGCGGCCGTGGTTTACTACGGCGGCGGCATGACGCTGCCAGCGGAGATTGCGCGTCAGCCCCGCTGCCCGGTGCTCGCGCATTTCGCGCAGACGGATCAGTCAATTCCGCTCGAAGGCGTGGCGGCATTGCGGCAGGCGCACCCGGAAGTCGAGGTGCAGATGTATGCGGCCACGCATGGTTTCAATTGCGATCATCGCGGCGCCTACGACGCAGCCTGCGCAGCCCTGGCGCGCGAACGCACGCTCGCCTTCTTTGCACGGCACCTGGCCTGAGGGCCGGCGCGGGCGTTCGTACTACAACAGCTTGCTGAGGAAGCGGCGCGTGCGTTCGTGCTGCGGGCGGTCGAAGATGTCGGACGGTTTGCCTTCTTCGACGATCAGGCCTTCATCCATGAAGAGGACGCGGTCGGCGACCTGACGCGCAAAACCCATCTCGTGCGTGACGACGACCATGGTCATGCCCTCCTCGGCCAGGGTCTGCATGACGGAGAGCACTTCTCCGACCAGTTCCGGGTCGAGCGCCGAAGTTGGTTCGTCGAACAGCATGATGCGCGGCTGCATCGCCAGCGCGCGGGCGATGGCCACGCGCTGCTGCTGGCCGCCCGAAAGCTGGTTCGGGTAGGCGTCGATCTTGTCGAGCAGGCCGACCTTCGAGAGCAGCTCGCGGGCGCGGTTGTGCGCCTGCGCCTTGCTCAGGCCGCGTACCTTGCTTGGCGCCAGCGTGATGTTGTCGAGCACGGTGCGGTGCGGAAACAGGTTGAAGCGCTGGAACACCATGCCGATCTCGGCGCGCAACGCATCGACGTCGGTCCTCGGTTCGTGCACCGACACGCCGCGCACGCGCACGCTCCCGCCGGAGGCCTCTTCGAGGCCGTTGAGGCAGCGCAGAAAGGTGCTCTTGCCCGAGCCTGACGGGCCGATGACGCAGAGCACTTCGGAAGCCCGTACGATGCAGTCGATGCCGCGCAGCACGGCCAGCGGGCCGAACTGCTTGGTCAGGCCCTCAACGCGAATCACCTCGTCCATAGCGAGCCTCCAACTTCTTGACGGCATAAGCCAGGCCCAGGGTCAGCGCCCAGTACATGAGCGAGATCGTGAGATACGGTTCCCAGTATCGCGAATAGGCGCCGGCCACGGTGCGCGCGGCGTAGGCCAGTTCGGTCAGGCCGATCGCCGAAATCAGGGATGAATCCTTGAGCAGCGAGATCGCATTGTTGCCCAGCGGCGGCAGCATGCGGCGAAACGCCTGCGGCAGCACGATGTGGTACATCGTGCGCGGGAATGACAGGCCGAGCGAGCGCGAGGCTTCCGTCTGCCCGCGGTCGATTGACTGGATGCCGGCCCGGAAGATCTCCGAGATGTAGGCGCCAGCGTTGAGCGTGAGCGCGGCCACGCCCGACATGAAGGCGCCGTAGTTCTGCTTCAGGTTGCGCGCCGCTTCGCCCGAAATCAGCAGGCCGTCGGCCGGGTTGATGAACAGCGGCAGCACGGCGAAGTGGATCAGCAGGATCTGCACGAACAGCGGCGTGCCGCGAAAGAAGCTGACATAGACGGTGGCCGGCCAGCGCAGGGCGTATTGGCACAGCTGCCGCGCCGGCGCGTGGCGCGCCTCGGCTAGGCGCGCCATGCCGATCGCCAGTCCCAGCACCGTGCCTTGCACGATGCAGATCAGCGTGACCAGGATCGTCATCTGCAGGCCGCGCCAGAACAGCGCGGCGTACTCGGCAATGATGTCGGCGCGGAACCAGCCGAACCAGAGCAGCTGGTCCATCAATTACAGGCTCGCTGTGGCACTTATTGGGCCGGCAGCACCGGCGCTTCGGCCTGGAACCACTTCTTGTAGATCTGCGCGTAGCTGCCATCGGCCTTGACGGCGGCGAGGCCGGCATTGAGCTTGTCGAGCAGCGCCTTGTTGCCCTGCTTAACGACGATGCCGAAGTACTCCTTGGGGAAGCTCGGGTCGTTCACGGTCTTGAGCTGCTTGTGCTCCTGCGCGCGAAAGGCGATGACGCCGTTGTCGCCGATGGCGGCATCGACGCCGCTGTTGACCAGTTCCGAGATCACGACCGGCGTGCTCTCGAAGCGGCGGATGTCGGGGTTGGTCTTGCCGAATTCACGCGAGGCGGTGTCGTCGCCGGTGCTGCCGGTGACGACACCGACCTTCTTGCCGGCCAGGTCCTTGAGTGTCTTGACCGGGCTGTCCTTGTGCACCGCGATCAGCTGGCGCGCTTCGAAGTAGGGCGCGGTGAAGTCGTACGATTGCTTGCGCTTGTCGTTGATGGTCACGCCGGAGATCACGAGGTCGACGTCGCCGTTGTTGAGCGCGGCGAAGATGCCGGTCCACGGCGTGTTGACGACCTTGATCTGCAGGCCGGCCTTTTGCGCCACGGCCTTGATGATGTCGACGTCGTAGCCGACGATTTCCTTGGTCGGGCTTTCGTAGGCAAACGGGCGGTAGGTGGCGCTCGAGCCGACCACCAGTTCCCGGGTCTGGGCGTGCAGGCTGGCGCTCGCGAGGATGAAGAGGCCGAGTGACGCCATGATTTTTGTCAGGAGGTTCATTGCTGTGTCCAAAGGAGTTGATGGATGAGTGCGGTTGCAGCGCGCTGGCGTGCTGCAGGCAGGACTCGGATAAGGTGGCAGATTATCGCGTGATCGGCGGCAGCAGCGTTTCAGCGTGCGGAGCGCTCAAGGTAGCGTTTGCGCCAGAAGAACACGACGAGGCCGGACGCGGTCGATGCCATCAGGATCATCGCGAGCCAGAATCCGTTCGACTGGTGCAGCAAGGGGATGAACTCGAAGTTCATGCCGAAGATGCCGGCGATCAGGTTGAGCGGCAGGAAGATGGCGGTCAGCACGGTCAGCGTGCGCATGATCTCGTTGGTGCGATGGCTCTGGGCGCTGAAGTGCATCTGGACTGCGGTTTCGGCGCTTTGTTCCAGGCGCTGTACATGGTGGACCACGCGCTCGATGTGCTCCAGCACGTCGCGACTGCGCACGTGCAGCAGGTCGCGCTCGCGCTGCGCCGCCGGCGTCTGCGCATCGGGCCAGGTCTTGAGCGCTTCGATCCAGTCCTGTAGGGCGCTGCGCTGGTCTTCGCAGATTTCGTCGAGGTGGTGCAGCGAGAGACGGGCTTCGAGTAGGGCCGCCCAATTGTTGAAACGCGTTCTGGGATTGATCAGCTCGGTCTGCCAGTGGTCGAGCTGGCGCGTCAACTGGCGCCGCAGCCCGAGGTAGGCATCGACCATCTGGTTGACGATGCGCAGCATCAGATCGGCCGGGGAGCCGGGCGGGCGCACGCCCGTGGCGCGCGATTCCGCCGATGCCGAATGCAGCAGCTTTTCAGCGTAGGCGTCGCGCACGGCGCAATCGGTGGGGTGGACCGACAGCAGAATCTGGTCGAACACGGCAAAGCCGACCGCGCTGGTGTCGATGCGCCGCAGCACCGGCGGGCCGCCGCGCTGCAGCGCTGTCGGCGCGCCTTGTTCGGGCGGCGTCGCATCTCCCTCGGCGGCACTGGCCGCCAGGCGGCGAAAGACCAGCACGTCGTATTGCGAGGTGTAGTCGTAATGGGAGGACAGCTGCTGGTTCAGCAGGTCGGAGATGTGCAGGTCCACCAGTTGCACGCCGCACAGGGCCAGCAGCGTGGCCTGGATCTGCGCCTGCGTGTGCTCCAGTTCGGTTCGGGTGCAGGCGAGCCACAGGTAGCCGTGCTCGGGCAGGCCGGCCGCCACCAGCGCACCCAGGTCATCGGTCTCGACGATGTCGGCGGTGTTGATCGTGAAGATGCGCATCGGGCGTGTCCCGCGTCACCTGGAAGATGGGCGGGCCATCTGCGCTGGTGCCGTCGCGCAGGGCTTACTTCTGCAGCAGCCGGGCTGCATCGCGGGCAAAGTAGGTCAGCACACCATCGGCTCCGGCGCGCTTGAACGCGAGCAGGCTTTCCATCATGACGCCATCGTGGTCGAGCCAGCCGTTGATGGCGGCAGCCTTGAGCATGGCGTATTCGCCGCTGACCTGGTAGGCGAAGGTCGGGACCTTGAATTCGTCCTTGACGCGCCGCACGATGTCCAGATAAGGCATGCCGGGCTTGACCATCACCATGTCGGCGCCTTCGGCAATGTCCATCGCCACTTCGCGCAAGGCTTCATCCGAGTTGCCGGGGTCCATCTGATAGACCTTTTTCGTGCCTTTGCCCAGATTCGCGGCCGAGCCGACGGCGTCGCGAAACGGGCCGTAGAAGGCGCTGGCGTACTTGGCGCTATAGGCCATGATGCGGGTGTGGACGAAGTGGTTCGCTTCCAGCGCCTGGCGGATGGCGCCAATGCGTCCGTCCATCATGTCGCTGGGGGCCACGATGTCAACGCCGGCGCCGGCCTGCGTCAGGGCCTGTTTCACCAGGACGGCGACAGTTTCGTCGTTGAGGATGTAGCCTTCGGGATCGGGCAGTCCATCTTGTCCGTGGCTTGTGAACGGGTCCAGCGCGACGTCGGTCATGACGCCGAGGTCGGGGAATTCTTTCTTCAGCGCCTGCACCACGCGCGGGATCAGCCCTTCGGGGTTCAGGGCTTCGCGGCCGTCGGGTGTCTTGAGCACCGGATCGATCACCGGGAACAAGGCCATGACGGGAATCCCCAGGCGCACGCAGTCTTCGGCCACCGGCAGCAGCAGATCGAGGCTGAGCCTCTCCACCCCCGGCATGGACAAGACAGCCTCGCGATGTTGTTTCCCGTCGACAACAAAAACCGGGTAGATCAGATCGTTCGGGGACAGGGCGTTCTCACGCACGAGATTGCGTGTAAAGGTGTCGCGCCGCAGTCGGCGCGGCCGACCCAAGGGGAAAGGAGCATGCTGTGTCATGGCGAAAAGTGTAGTGGGTGGATCGGTTTTGTCGTGTGGGCGGAAAATATTTCACCCGCAAGCAGTTGGCGCACGGGTCGGCTTGAAATGATTTCTCAAGTTTGATATATTACACGCGGGCGGTTTACCGCCTCCCGCTTTTCCTCCCTGAGCGGGGCCTTGATGTGTGACAGCAAATAGGCTTACCACCCCAGCCCCCCGGGCTGGGGTTTTTTTGTGGTGCGCCCGGCAGGGCGCACCTACTTGGAGGTGAAAGTCCTCTACTCGCCCGGCAAGGGGAAGAGTTAGCCAGAGGCAAGGGTTTCGCGGGTGACTGCGAGTCTGAAGGAAGCCCGATGGCAAAGCGCTGG
>CAIKMZ010000070.1 GCA_903828665.1 uncultured beta proteobacterium | reverse complement strand
TGATGCTTGTAAAAATGCAAATATACCGATAGAGTGCAGAGTAAGGCTCAGCAACCGAAAGTAGGAGCAGCAATGCTACACACAATGAAGTTTGGACTTGTCGTTGGTTGCGCTGCACTAATTGTTGGGTGCGGCGGTGGCGGCGGATCAGTACCAATTCCTGCAGCGAAGGCACCGACCGTCAGCATCTCACTGTCAGCGGCAAAGGTCGCTGTCAATGCTCCGGTGACTGTAACGTGGGCTTCGACCGACGCATCATCGTGCGTTGGCACAGATGCATTGCCAGCTACACAGCCCATAAACGGTTCGGCATCGGTGACTCAAGCTGCTGGCGGCCAGTTTACCTATACGATAACCTGCACCGGTGCAGGTGGGAGTGCGACTGCCAAAGTGACAGGGATTGTGCCGATGAAGGTGTTCGCAACATCGTACGAGAACAAGAATTCGATTCCGTTTGATGCTACACAAGTTCCGACTGTTCGGGCACTTAACATACCAAAAGTCTATCTAGATGAACAGGATAGCAACGAAAGATCAGTTGCCTTCGGTGACTTCTTTCAGGATGGCACCTATTCGGCATTTGTCTCAGTCAACAGAGCATCTAATCTATATGGTATTCCTGACGTTGCTGACATTCCCGGTATTGGATATGTTTTATCCTTGGATAAGAACGGTAAGTGGGTTGATCGCACAGCTGAATTGTTGAAAACTACGGATGGTAGGAAGACCTGTGTGTCCTCAAGTTATTCAATAGTTGTCGATTTCAACAACGACGGAAAACCTGATATCTTCATATCATGCACTGGACTGGATTACACAATTCCTGGTGCTGATCCAGCGATATATTTGAGTAATCAGGTACTATTTTTAAGTCAACCAGACGGCAGCTACAAACGAACTGAAGTTCCATACACAGGGTATTCCCACCAATCGGCAGCCGCTGATGTAAATGGCGATGGATTTATGGATATTGTCGTCGCTGATGCCAACTCCATCTCGGGTCCTGTCATGCTTTTGGGGCATGGCGATGGAACATTTACCGTCGACAATACAATTATCCCCAAGAATCTTCAAATCTACACAGGCGGTCCGGGCACCATCATCGGGGGCGTTCAACTAATCCCGATAGACAGCAGATTAGATGTTGTATTTGGAGGCAATGGCAATACGATTTGGTTGCAAGGCAACAAGCTCGGAAGCTTTGATATTGGTTCCACCAAGATTTTCCAGATTCCTGGTTCCGTTGCGAAGGGCGTACCGTATCAAACTCCGCTAGATGTAGTGTACATTGATAATATGTTTTATTTCTATACGACAAGTCAATGGAATGTTGCCGGTGTTGAATGGGCGATTATCAAATTCAACCTTGATGCTGTAACGTCATCGGTAATTTATACATTCAACAATCCAACCGCAACCTTAAGGCCATATAGTGCACAAATTAAGCCAACAAGCGACGGCCATTTTGTTGCGTATACGGGAGGATGCCCTGCTAGTGGCGATCTTGGTATGTGTACGATGAAGGTTAAGCGTTAATTGCATAAGGTATCACCACCACAATTGGAATGTCCATGTTTACATGCTTGGCGACCTTGCATTGACGGCAACATTGTCTCAGGTAAATACAGTATGTATATACGGGGGCAACATGACACTGGAAGAAATTAGACAGAGCGGCGCTGCTGAAAAGCGTGTCGAGCGAATGAAGGCAAATGCAAAGGCGGCGAAGGAACGTGCCAAGCAGATGAAGACCAATGCCGATACGAGCGCAGAGCAGTTGAAGATGCAACAGTCACGACAGCGGTTGTCGCAGTTGCATCGGTCAACAGTCGGAACAACAATCAAGCCGTATGTTTGATGGTGTTGTTTGACCGAGAGAGGACGACGTGAATTGAGTCGATGCGTTAGCGTTGATGAAATTGATCAATTTCATGTGCGACACAATGTACGCCTAACGATCACATTTTCAGCGGCCCCGCTCACTACACACTTTGTCGCACACCGAATTTAAGTCGTTGTTTTTATTACATCTTTTCAGCATTTCTACTCTCTTAATCCGTAGGTCGAGAGTTCGAATCTCTCAGTTCCCACCAGATACGCCTTATTGGCATTGAAAAGCCCGCTACTGTATTGCTAGCGGGCTTTTTTGTTTCGGCCCTGCCCGGTTCTCACCAACCCAACAGCGCTTTGAGATGCGACACCGGATTGACCGGATCGGTCTTCGGATCCGGATTGCGGGTGCGTCGATAGTCGTCCGGGTCTTTGCTGTAGGCCGCGAACTGCCGCTTGGCAAACTGGTAATCGAGCCGGGTGTAGGCAATGCCTCCGTTCCAGGTGATGCCGAACGGGGTGCCTGGGTACTTGCGGACCAGTTCGACGATCCCTTCCTGCGCGCGCAGGCCGGCATACTCGTCGCTCACGATGCGCTCGCCGATGAACTTCACAGGGGCATCGGCGAATTCCTTGAAGCTGATGACCTGTGCCCGCTGGCCCGCGATCTTGGCCTTGACATCGTCTGCGCGATCAGCCGGCAAGCCGGCATAGACGGTATAGGCGGGATCGCCCTGATCGATGACGACGATGTCGCTGGCCGCCTGTGCCCATGCGGCGGCGCTGAACAACATCAGCGTTGCGACCAATCGAATGCAGAACCTGTTCATGCGCAACCTCCGATCCACTGAATACGCCGATTGTGCCGGACGGGTCGACAATGCAGCCATGAATGAGATCAAACAACTGGAGGCCCTCGGCCTGGTTCTGCCCAGCCCGGCGTATCTGCTGGGCGCGATCCTGTTCGGCATCATCGGTTACCTGGCGTTCCGGCGCGGCCGCAAGACGGCCCGCGCGGCCCTGACATGGAGCGGCCTGGCCTTGATGCTCTACCCGTATGCGATCGATCAGACCTGGCTGCTGTTTGCCGTCGGCACCGCGCTGTGCGCCTGGGTCTACTTCAACTGGACCTGAGTCGCGGGCGTGCCTGCAATCTTCTGGGCCCAGCGCGCGTGCTCATCTGGGAAAGCGGCCCGGTAGCGCGGCAGGTAGAACCGCACCTCGTCATCGAGCCCGAGCACGGTGGCGCTCTCGATCAGCATTTCAACCACGCTCGGTTCGGACGAGAAATGCAGCAGGGCCTGCGCCAGATCATGCAACTCGCGGGCGTTTTCACGCGTCAGCGTCGCGGTCGTGAGCCGGGCAAAACGCACCTGGTTTTCAAACAGCCACGAATCGCCAATCTTCTCCAGTGTGTTGTGCCGATAGGCCGGCGCGCGCTGCTGCGGGCTCATGTAGATCTGGCTGACGCGGTAGTAGTCCCAGGCCGCGCAGCCGCTGCCGCCCAGCAGGATGGCCGAGGTCGCAAACGCGAGCCAGGGCGCCGGACGCAACTCGGATGATGGCGGCACGCTGGTGCGGCGCGAGCGCCACAAGAGCCACAGGCTCAGACCGAACGCAACCTGAAACGGTCCGTACCACAGCGGATACTCGAGCATGCTGTGCAACAGGATGACAGCCATCACCGTCCACGCCAGTTGGCGCGTGGCGTCCTGTTCGCACCAGGGCCTGGCCCGCCACACGGCCCAGACCGCGCCGCTGCAAGCCAGCAGCGTGAACGGCAAGCCGAGCTCCACTGCCAGGTGCAGCGGCAGGTTGTGCGCGTTGTCCAGGATGTCGCAAAAGCGCGGACCCGGATACAGCGTGATGAAGTGCGCGTACTCCAGTTCACCCCAGCCCCAGCCGAACCACGGCTTCTGGCCAATCAGGTGCAGCACGTTGGACCACAATGTTAGTCGGCTGCCGCAGAGCGGGTCACCCCGTTGCAGGCGCACCAGAATGCCCGTCGCATGGGCGTCCAGTCCTGCCAGCCGTGGCAGCAGCAAAGCCGCCAGCCCATAGGCCAGCGCCGCCGACAGCAGCACCCGCCTGGGCCCGGATTGACGCCAGCTGCCCCAGACGAAGGCCAGGGCCAGCAACAGCAGCAACTGCACCGTACCCGTTCGCGAAGACGAGGCCGCATTGCCAAACGACAGCAGCGCCGCGGCCGCGGCCAGCAGGGCCGAGCGGCCGCGCCGCTGCGCATCAGTGTGCCAGGCCGGCTGCGCCTGAAGCCGCGCCGCCCACCACAGCAGCGACGCCATGCCGATGCTGGTCAGCGTCGCAAACTGGTTGCGCTGGCGCAGGTTGGCAAAGGCCTCTCCCACCGCCGTGGTGTTGACCCAGGGGTCGAACGCCGCCGAGACGCCGAAGTACTGCAATAGGCCCAGCACGGCGCTGATCAAGGCCGCCGTCAGCCAGGCGCTCGGCGCGAGTTCGGCCAGGCGAACCTGACCGGCCCACAGCAGGACCAGGGCCAAGCTGGCCATGGTCAGCAACCACGGGATGACGGCAGGCGAAGGCCCGAAGGCAAATGGATTGAGCCAGGGCAGCGCAATGAAGACGAAGACGGCGCCAGACCGCAGCCGCAGGATCAATTCGGCCCGGTCCGGCCCCGGCGCTGGCGTCAAGTGCCACCCACGTAGGGATTGGTCTTGCGCTCGCGGCCGAA
This sequence comes from uncultured beta proteobacterium, assembly GCA_903828665.1. Classification (GTDB taxonomy): domain Bacteria; phylum Pseudomonadota; class Gammaproteobacteria; order Burkholderiales; family Burkholderiaceae_C; genus Rhodoferax. Next base: position 38,837 of record CAIKMZ010000070.1, on the reverse strand, counting down.
CGTGCTCTCCGGACCGTGGCCCGGGATGAACACGGTGGCGTCTCCCATCGGCCACAGGCGACCGACGATGCTCTGCAGCAACGTGTCGTGGTCCCCCTGCGGCAAATCGGTGCGTCCGACGGAGCCCGCAAACAGGACGTCGCCGACGAAGGCGCGTCCGATCTCTGCCGAGTAGAACACCACGTGGCCCGGTGTGTGGCCGGGGCAATGCCGCACGCTCAGCGTGCAGTGGCCCACCGTGACCGTATCGCCATCGGACAACCAGCGCGTCGGCGCGAAGGCCTCAGCGGGCGGAAAACCATAGAGCCGGCTCTGCGCGGCCAGACCGTCGATCAGGAACTGGTCGGCCGGATGCGGACCGATGATCGGCAGCTGGAGTTTGGCGGCCAGTTCGGCCGTGCCGCCGGCGTGATCAATGTGGGCGTGCGTCAGCCAGATCTGCGTCAGCGTCAGTCCCTGGCGTCTGACTTCCGCCTGCACGGAATCAAGGTCGCCACCCGGGTCGATCACGGCCGCCTGCAGCGTCTCGCTGCACCAGACGATGGAGCAGTTCTGCTGGAACGGGGTCACGGGAATGGTGAGGTAACGTAGCATTGAATGCGAGAGGTAATTGATGACAGGGTTCCGGACTTTGATCAAGGCATCGCACGGACATTGTTCATCGGCATGAGCCCGAATCACTGTGTGGCGCGAATTGTTGACCTGCAGGCGAAATTATCACGGATGCCGGGCCTTCCAGAAAATTGCTTTGGCAGCGCTGGCAAGCGGCAGCTCCGCGCGTCTGCTAGCGCACAGACCGCTTTGATTCATATACGTATTCTCCGTCCTGCAGACATACCAATACCGGCAATTCGGCAACGTGTCTCCTGCAAACAATTGGAGAACACCTATGAAGAAGACAATTTTTATGCTCGCCGGACTCGCTTCCATGCTGGCAGTCGTGCCCGCGGCACAGGCCGCCGCCGTTACCGGCAATTTCAATGTCACCGTCAGCTTGACCTCGGTATGCACCATGGCGACGGTCAATGACCTCGCCTTTGGCAGTTACACCGCCTACCAGTCGGGCGCCCAGGTCGCCACACCCACAACCGCCACATTGTCCTGTACCCGCGGATTGACGGGGTTCACCGCTGCCTTTGATACCGCCGCTGCTGGTTCCACGGCCGCGGCCACTGCAACCAATGCCGTTGGTGCCGGCGTGCTTGCCGGCCTGCAATATGACATCACCGCTACACCGGGCGCCGTTACCGGAGGTACCGCCGCAACGGCCAGCAGCATTGGCACTTCTGAAAGCCATGCCTACACCATCAGCGGCACCATGCCAAGCTCTCAGGCCGGTGTTCTCAGCGCCGGGGTGCAGACCCAAGCGCGCACGCTGACCATCACCTATTGATTGAGGCGGCAAGCCGTCATGTGGCCAGTGCTTCCTGACCGCTTGCGAGCCCGCTTCAGGGGTCCCAACACGCTGCGGCAAGCCGGCGTGATGGGGATGCTAGGCGTGTGCCTTGCAGCGCCTGTCTGCGCCGGCAATTTTTCTGTAACACCGGTGCGCATCTACATGGCCAGCAAGGAGCGGGCCTCAGCCATCACCGTCAACAATGATGGCGATGAAGAACTGGTGATGCAGGCTGACATCTACGAGTGGAAGCAGACGCCCGACGGCAAGGATCAGTTGACTTTGTCGGAAGACATGATCCTGTCGCCTCCCATCCTCAAGATGGCGCCCAGATCGCGCCAAGTCGTGCGCTTGATCTCGATGATCGCGCCGGTCAAGGATCGGCAACGCACCTACCGCATGACGGTCCGCGAAATCCCGCAAGCCAAGCCTGCGGGCGATGATCTGCAGTTGCAGATCGCGCTGGCGTTTTCGATCCCTATCTTCATGACCCCGCCCGGCGCCAAAGCCAAGCTGGACTGCACGCTGGCCAGAGTGGCGCCCGATGCGGCAAAGGCCATCTGTCAAAACACCGGGACCGCCGCCTCACATCCAACCGCGCTCCGGATCAGCCACAGTGCGCTGGGGAACCTTGCCAGCCAGGATTCCGGCGCTTACATCCTGCCCGGCGTCAGGCGCAGTTTCGATCTCAAACGCAAGGACGGGTCCATTCCGGGCGGCAGGATTACCCTGGACGTTTCGATGAGTGACGGTACAAGCCAGAGCTACGACGCGAATGTCAGCGAGTAGCCGGCGTGAGATCCGCCCGCTCGCTTCGCAAGCCTAATTCCCGCTGGGCAGGGTTGGTCTTGCTGGCGTGGCTGTTCGCCTCGCATGCGCAGGCCGTCGCGCCTAGCGTCAAAGCCGGCACCGATCGCGCAACACCGATGGAGGTGATCGTCAACGGGGGCAGCAGCGGCACCTGGCTCATCGTCGAGCACGAGGACTCGCTCTATGCCCCGCGCCCGGCCTTCGACGACTGGCGAATACCACTCGACCCCAAAGCGAAATCCATCGAGTTCAAAGGCCGGGACTATTGGCCATTGGCCGCTGTGGCCGGCTACCGCTCGAAGCTAAACTTCGCCAATCAGTCGCTCGACTTGCTGTTCTCACCCGAGGCCTTTGCGCGCACTCAACTGGGCATGCCCTTGTCGAACGTACCCGCCATCGGCACCACGCTGCCGAGCCTGTTCTTGAATTACGACCTGAACTACCAGCGCACCGATGCGCGATCGGCCGCGACCCTGCAGAACCTGGGCATGCTCGGCGAAATCGGATTTTCGTCGGGCGTGGGCGTTCTGAGCAGCAGCGCCCTGGGCCAGAATCTGACCGACAACACAGCACCGGGCAATATGCAGCGCCGTGTCGTGCGCCTGGAAACCACCTTCACCCGAGACTATGCGGACCGAAACAAGACTTTCGTGCTCGGCGACACCAATACGCGCGCCAGCATGACGGGTGCCAGCGTCTACTTTGGCGGCATCCGGTTCGGCAGCAACTTCACCTTGACACCGGGTTTCGTCAGCCAACCAGTGCCTTTGCTCAGTGGCGTTTCGGTGGTTCCTTCAACTGTCAGCCTGTACGTCAACGACGTGCTGCGACAGACCTCCAACGTTCCCGCAGGGCCGTTCGCGATCGACAACTCCCCGGTACTGACCGGCGGTGGCGAAGCAAGGCTGGTGGTGCGGGACCTGCTGGGACGCGAAACGGTGATCACGCGCTCATTTCTTTCCAGCAACAAGCTGCTGGCAGCCGGCCTGGACGACTGGAGCGTCGAGGCCGGCCGCTTGCGCCTCGATCTGGGCACTGCCAGCGCAAACTATGGCGCCGGCTTCGCGCGTGGCGTATGGCGTCATGGCTACAACGACCAACTGACGCTGGAAGGGGTCGCTCAGGCCGCGCCGACGCAGCGCACGCTGGAGCTGGGGCTGGTCTCCGTCGTGACCGGGCAATGGCTGGGCAGCGCGGCGCTGGTCGGCAGCCATGTGGACGACCTTGGCCAAGGCGCTCAGTGGCTGCTGGGCCTGGAGCGCCAGGCGCTGCGCAGCAGCCTCTTTTTGCAGGCGCAGGGCGCGTCAGGCACGTTCCGTGATCTGGGGCAGGCCCGGGAGTTCGAACCCGTCCGGCTGCAACTGGCGGCCAACGCCACCTATGCAAGCGACCGCTTCGGCGCCTTCGGCGTTGGCCTGACCTCGACGCGTGCTTTCGATGATTCGCGCATCAACACGCTGTCACTGAACTATTCCATCCCCGTTGCCGAGCGCGGCTCACTGAGCCTGTCCGCCAGCCGGTCCCAGGGCGACATCAGCGGCTCAGCGATCGGATTGAGTCTGGTGCTGCCGCTTGAGCAGGGGCGGATGCTCAGCGCATCGGCCAGCCGCAGCGCCAACCAGAATGACTTCCATGCGGCCGCGATGAAGAATCCGACACAGGAGGACAGCCTCGGATGGCGCGTGCTCGCGGGCCAGCAGCAAGGCAGCGGCCATGCCGAGGGCGGATTGAACTATCTCGGACGCTACGGCAATCTCAACGCGGATGTCAGCGCCTCGGCGGATCAGCGCGCCGTTCGTCTGTCCGGAAACGGCGCACTGGTGCTGACCGACGGCCACCTGTTCGCGACCCAGCGCCAGAACGAGAGTTTTGCGCTGGCCGAGGTGGCGGGCTACGGCGACGTCGGCATTGGCCTGGGCAATCATGTGCTGACGCGAACCGACGCCGGTGGTGTGGCGCTGATTCCGCTGCTGGTGCCGTTCCAGAAGAATTCGGTGCAACTCGATCCGGCGGACCTTCCGGTCAGCGCAGAAATTGATTCCATCGAGCAGATCGCGGTGCCGGCGCGGCGCAGCGTCGTCAAAGTCATCTTCCCGGTGCGCAGCGGACGCGGTGCCCTGCTGAGGATCCGTTTGGACGACGGCGACGTCGCACCGGCCGGCGCCCTCGTTCAGATCGAGGGTGACCAGCAGGCGTTCTACGTGGCGCGGCGCGGCGAGGCCTTCGTGACCGGACTGCAGGCGATTACTCGTGTGCAGCTGACATGGAAGTCACAGCATTGCGCTTTTGATGTCGTGTTGCCACCCGACTCTGCAACCGAGATTGCGCGCGTCGGTCCGTTGTCATGCCAGGGGGTTGCGCGATGAGAACGCTGTTCGTCAGGCTGCTGGTCGCCGCAATCGGGCTGGGCGCGGTGCCTTGGGCGCGTGCCAACTTGAGCTGCACGGCACCTTTATCGACCGGATTCTCAACCGCCTATGCGGCCGCCGGCGTTGTGCCCAACGTCAGCCAGGGCATCGTCAGCTTCAACTGCACGCGCTCGGCGGCAACGGATTCCACCAGTGTCCTTCTGACCGCGAACAATGGGGCCCATCCCGCAGGCGCGCAGAATCAGGCCGCCAATGGCAAGGGCCGTATTCTTTACGAAGCGTACAAGGACAGCGCCTGCAGCGCCGTGTGGACCAGCACTTCTTCGGCCGATTACTGGCAGGTGAACCTGCTCAATGTGCTGGGCGCGCAGTCGGTATCGGTCAGCTATTGGGGTTGCATCACGCTCGCCGGTCAGTTGGTCAGCGCTGGCACGTATACCGATACGGTCAGCATGACGGTTCGCGAAGACACCAAGAAGATGCAGCCGCTCAGCAGCAGCGGCAGTTTCCCGGTTTCAATCACCAGCCCTGCGACCTTTGAGATCACCACGGCACCAGGCGATGTTGCTTTCAACTACACCGCCTTCGGCCCGGCCGTCAACGCCAGCACCACCTTCGTGACCACCGGCACGCTTGATTTGCCCTATACGATGACGCTTGACGCCGACAGCGGCGTTGCAGCCGGTTTGACCTACCACCTCGATATTGATTCCCAAGCCTCTGCGGTGAGCGCCAGGGGCAGCGGCGCGGCACAGACCCATACGATCAATGGCAGCATGCCCGCCGGGCAGGCCGGGACCTGCGGAGCGGGTTCATGCGCCGCATCTCAAGTGCACACCCTGACCATCACCTATTGAATTGATCCGGCGCGGGCATTTGCATTCCCTGCGCAGGCGCGCGCCAGGTCGAGGAAGACAGAACTCGCGGGCAGTCCGACACCCGTCGAATCCTCGTGATGTCGGCTCGGCGCATGTGCGGTAGCGTGCCTATCGGTTGGCCGGAACGGCGCCGGCTGGAGCCGGTACGACAACCACCGTTGTTGCGCGCCCGGTCTTGCCGGTTGCCCCCGTGTCGCCCGTGGCGCCGGTATCTCCCATGGAACCGGTTGAACCCGTTGAACCAGTCGAGCCGGTATTGCCCTGCTCGCCCGTGTTGCCGACGGCTCCGGTCTTGCCGGTGTCACCTTGCGGGCCGGCTGGTCCCGGTACGCCAGTGGGAACGACAACGGGCGCAACCGGCACGGCGACAACCGTGGCGGGGCGGTCGCATGCGGTCAGGCCGAGTGACAAGGCGAGCAATAGGGATGCTTGAATGCGGTTCATAAGAACTTTCGTGAGTGAATGAGTGGGTTTCAGTGCTGGCTTCGAAACCCCTGCAGGACAGTTCGAAGGCGTCGCGCCATGAGAGTAGGCGATGCTTGCCTGACGGGTCTGTGCGATGGAGCACATCAACCTGAAGGCAACATACCCCGCAAACCGCAGCCCGATCACGCCTTCCCGTACCGTGCGTAAATTTCCTCACGTCGACGCGGGTCGATATTCACGCGGCTCAGCTCTCCCTGCACGTGCGGCAGTGCCAGCAGGCGCGGGTCCATCACCCTGAACCACAGTGGGGGCACGTAGGCCAGCGGAAACATGCCGAAGTAGCCGCTGGGCAACTGTGGCAGTTGCTCGAAATGCCGCAGTGATTGGTAACGGCGCGACGGGTGGGCGTGATGATCCGAGTGCCGCTGCAAATGGAAGGTGACGAGGTTGGTGACCAAGTGGTTGGCGTTCCATGAATGGTGCGGCTGCGGTGCTTCATATCGGCCGCTGGGCAGACGTGCCCGCAAAAGGCCGTAGTGCTCGACATAGTTGGCGGAGGTGAGCTGCCACCAGGCGACGAGGTTGTGCACCGCGAGAAAGGGCAGCATCACCCAGCCAAAAGCCAGGATCAACCCGAGCTGCAGCAAGGCCGTGATGGCGTAGGACTGCAGCATCGTGTTGTGCTGACTCCAGGCCGAGCGCCCTTGCCCGGCCAGCCGGTCCTTCTCGATCTGCCAGGCGCGGTGAATGCCGCCGGGCAATTCGCGCAGGGCGAAGCGATAGATGTTCTCCCCCATGCGGGCGCTGGCATGATCTTCCGGCGTGGAGACCCAGCGGTGATGACCACGCCCGTGTTCGACGGTGAAGTGTCCGTAGGCCGGCACTGCCAGCACCAAACGCGCCAGCCACTGCTCGATGGCGTTGTATTTGTGGCCCAGCTCGTGGCCGGTGTTCAGGCCCAGCCCGGAATCGGTCCCTGCCACATAGGCGAACAACAGGACAGCCCACCATGACAGCGAATGGGTTCCGACCCACCATGCGCAACCGATCAGGGCCACATAGTGCAGCGGCACCGTGGCCCAGGTGAGCCAGCGGTAATAGCGGTCTTCCTCCAACTGCGGAACGATTGCTTCGGGCGGATTGCTCTCGTCTTCACCGATCAGGTAATCGAGCAAGGGCATCAGACCGTAGCTGATCAGCAGCGGCAAGCCCAGCGCGATCTGCGAGCCGCTGGCGGCGTGGGCCGCCATGCCGGCGAAAGGCAACAGCGGAAAGACGACGGACAGCAGCCACCACCAGCGCTTGCGGTCACGGTACTGCGCGAATGCAGCGTGCGGATCATCAGTGAGGCGGGCCATCGGTTTGGCCGGATTCATGCGCACGGTCCTGCAACGCCGGCGAGGCGGAAAGAATCGCTTGCGTCACGGATTTCAAGGTCGAAGATTGCGCAGGCCCTCATTGCCGGTTCCCCTTTGAAGTGATGGTGTGCCCCGATCGGGGGCACACCAGTGGCGGCGATCCGCCTGATCTGTCAGGCCCATTCTGGGGGGACCGGATTGGTTGACAACGGCGTAGGGGCAATAGCTAGGCCGGCCGCGCCCGGGTGCTGGCGGCTAACGGGTTTCGAGACCTTCAAAGCAGGTGCTGAGCACCAGGGCGATGATTTCCTCGTCGCTGTACAACTCGCCGATCTTGAGGAACTCCAGCACCGGGTCGCAAGCGCGGGCATACAGGGTGTACAACACCGCAATCGACGGCAGCTTCGGATTGAGCGCGCCCTGCGCCTGAGCCGCCTCGATCCACGCGCCCAGGCGGTCGCTCACGTCCATCAATCCGTCCATGTAGTCCTTGTTGTCCATCAGCGTGGTGCGCAGGCTGGAGTTCTGGCTTGGCAGTGACGGCATTTCGCCCGCCAGTTTCAGTCCCATGGTCCACGCCACGACGCGGCGCAGTTTGTCGATCGGGGACGATTCCGCGGGCAGGTCGTTCAAATACGCCTGCGCCCGACGCATGACCGACACCATGGCCGCCGCTGCCAGGTCTTCCTTGCTCGGGAAGTGCTTGTACAAGCTGGCCTTGGCAATACCGACATCAGCAGCCACTTCGTCCACCGTCATGGCTTCGAAGCCCTTTTCCGCCAGCAGGCGATTCACGGACCGGATGATGGCATCCTCCCGCGCCAACAGCATTTGCGCCTTGAAGGAAACTTTGGTGGGAGTTGTGCTGGCCATGCGCCAAATTGTATCCGCTTGCGTTGACAAACAGAATGTATTGGCCATAAAAATACCACGCAGTCATATAAATACCAATTGGTATAGAATTGTTCTCATCAATTGAATGGAGTACGTGTGTCGATCAAAGTTGCCATCGTGGGTTCGGGGATTTCAGGCTTGGCTGCGGCCCACGCCTTGCAGGGCAAGGCCGACCTCACGCTGCTGGAGGCAGGCGGCTATTTCGGCGGCCACACGCACACCGTTGATGTGACGCTTCCCACGCCCCACGGCGAGCGCACGCAGGGTGTGGACACCGGCTTTCTGGTGCTCAATGAGCGCACCTACCCGCAACTGATTGCGCTGCTGGCCGATCTGAACGTGGCAACCGTCAAGTCCGACATGTCGTTTTCAGTACAGGCCAGCGACAACACGAATGGCCGCCCCCTGGAGTGGAGCGGCTCGGGTCTGAGCACCGTTTTTGCCCAGCGCGCCAACCTGGTCAATCCGCGTTTTTGGGGCATGCTGCGCGATCTGCTGCGCTTCAACGCCCTGACCACCCGCATGGCCCTGAGCGGCACCGAGACGCAACTGCGCCAGCCCCTGGGCGATTTCCTGCGCGAGCAAGGCTTTGGCCGCGCGTTCTGCGACTGGTATTTCCTGCCCATGATGGCGTGCATCTGGAGCTGTCCCACCGCCCAGATGCTGCAGTTCCCGGTTTCCACCATGGTGCGCTTTTGCCACAACCACGGCCTTCTGCAAATCACCAACCGCCCGCAGTGGTGGACCGTGCAAGGTGGCGCCAGGCACTATGTGGAGAAAATCACGGCACGCATTGCGGACAGGCGTCTGAACACAGCGGTGCATCGCATCGAGCATCTGGAAGCGACACCCGGCGGCAAGAGCATGGCGCGCGTCCATACCAGCGCTGGCGCCGAGCTATTCGACAAGGTCATCATCGCCACGCATTCGGACCAGGCCCTGCAGATGCTGGCCGCGCCCACGGCGCAAGAGCGCGAAACGCTGGGGGCCATCCGCTACCAGTCGAACAAGGCCGTGCTGCATACCGACGCATCGGTCTTGCCGACGCGCAAGGCGGCATGGGCAGCGTGGAACTACGAGCGCGCCGCCGGCTCCGGCCAGGCGGACGCGCGGGTGTGCCTGCACTACCTGCTCAACCGTCTGCAGCCCCTGCCCTGGGAGCAGGCGGTGATCGTGTCCTTGAACCCAGTGCGGCCCATCGCGCCGGAAAAAATCATTGGCGAGTACGACTACGCCCACCCGGTTTTTGATCTGGCCGCCGTCGCGGCGCAAGCCGGCATGCCGGCACTGCAGGGCCGGAACAGCCGCTACTACGCGGGCGCCTGGATGGGTTATGGCTTTCACGAAGACGGTCTCAAAGCCGGACTGGCCGCCGCGGCAAGACTGCTGGCAGACGCATGAACGCGACCGTCCCCCATATCGGTTTCGGCCAGGTGCGCCACACGCGGCTGCGCCCGCAGCGCCACGCGTTTGCCTACCCCACCTACTTCCTGATGCTGCCGCTGCGCAGCCTGCAAGGGCAGACGCCACCGCCCGGCCAGTGGCGCATCAACCGCGCGGGCGCCTTGAGCTTCTTCGAAACCGACCATGGCGATGGCCGCGCGCCGGAACAGGGCGGGGCCATCGCGTGGCTGGACGAACTGCTGCAGCGCGAAGGCATTCATGACGCGACCGGCGAGGCGTGGCTGCATACCTACCCGCGTGTGCTGGGCTACACCTTCAAGCCCGTGAGCTTCTGGTATTGCCACCGCGCGGCGCACGACCAGGATGGCGCCCTGCGTGCCATCGTGGTGGAGGTGAACAACACCTTCGGCGAGCGCCACTGTTACGTGCTCGACGCGCCGCGCTACGGCGTCGAGCAGCGCGCGGACAAGGTGTTCCATGTCTCGCCCTTCAACCCGGTGCAGGGCCACTACCGCTTTCGCTTCATGCGCAGCGTGGACCGCGAGCACTCGCGCACGGTGGCGCGCGTGGACTTCCATGACAACGCCAGCACCGAGGTGGCGGTCCTGCAAACCAGTGTCAGCGGCACGCTGCAGCCGATGACGCCCGCGCTGCTGCGCCGCGCGCTCTGGCGCTACCCGGCGATGACGCTGGGCGTGGTGCTGCACATCCACACGCAGGCCTTGCGCCTTTGGCTGAAAAAGGTTCCGTTTTTTCGCAAGCCGGCTCCGCCGCAAGCCTTTGTCTCACACTAGTTCCGCCTACAGGAGTCTCCCATGAACGTTGCAACGCGCACCGCCCACGGCATCGCATTTCCGAAAGACGCACCGGCTGCAGCGCGCAGCGCATTGCGTCTGCTGCAGAACCTGCGCCATGGCGCGCTCACCCTGCACCTGCCCGATGGTTCGCAGCGCCGCTTTGGCGAGCACCCGCAGCAGCACACCCTGCACACGCCCCGGCATCCCAGCGCCAGCATCACGCTGCACAACTGGAATGTGTTTGGCGCGGCACTCAAGTCCGGCGACATCGGCTTTGCGGAAAGCTTCATTGCCGGGGACTGGAGCACACCGGACCTGACCGAATTGCTCAAAGTGTTCTCCGCCAACCGCCAGCAGGTCGACGCCATGATCTTCGGCACCTGGTTCGGGCGGCTCCTGTACCGCGTCAAGCATCTGCTGCACCACAACAGCCGCGCCAACAGCCGCAAGAACATCCACGCCCACTACGACCTGGGCAACGCGTTCTACAGCCTGTGGCTGGACGAGACCATGAACTACTCCAGCGCCTGGTTCGAGGGCGACGTGTCGCGTCCCCTGCCAGCGGCGCAAGATGCCAAGGTGCGCCGCGCGCTGCAGATGGCCGGCGTCAAGCGCGGCGAGCGCGTGCTGGAGATCGGCTGCGGCTGGGGCGCGCTGGCCGAGCAGGCCACGGTGAATCTGGGGGCATCGGTCGTGGGCGTAACACTGAGCACCGAGCAACTGGCCTGGGCCAATGCGCGCATGCAGCGCCTGGGCGTGAGCACGGGCGAAGGCAACCAGGCCGACTTGCGCCTGCAGGACTACCGCGACATCGGCGACGCGCCGTTCGACGCGATCTGCTCGATCGAGATGGTGGAAGCGGTGGGCCAGGCCTATTGGCCCGAATACTTTGCGACCGTCAGCCGCCTGCTCAAGCCCGGTGGGCGCGCCTGCGTGCAAAGCATCGTGATCGATGACGCGCTGTTCGACCGCTATGTGGCGTCCACCGACTTCATCCAGCAGTACATCTTCCCCGGCGGCTGCCTGCCCTGCCCGCGTGAATTGCGCCGCCAGGCCGCGGCGGCCGGTCTCGAGGTGGTCGACGAATTCGCGTTTGGCGCCGATTACGCGGAGACCCTGCGCCGCTGGCGTGACGCGTTTCTGGCGCGCAAGGCCGAGGTGGCGGCGCTCGGCTTTGATGAGCGCTTCATGCGCATCTGGGAGTTCTACCTGGCCTACTGCGAGGCCGCCTTTGACACGGGTGACATCAGCCTGGTGCAGTACACCTTGCGCAAGCCGGCCACCTCGTCGCTATGAAGAACGCGGCCGCTTGCGCATTGGTTGCGGGTTCTGCATCCCTGTTTTGCGCGCCCATTCACGCCGAGCCACTGCCGCCGGAACTGCGCCCCGCCCTGCCCGTCGCCACGCTCTCGGGGCAGGCCAGGATGACGTTCTGGGGCTTCGAGCTCTACCAGGCCACCCTGTGGGTTGCGCCCGGTTTTGAGGACACGGCCTTTGAGAAAAGCACGTTTGCGCTGGAGCTGGCCTACTTGCGCGACTTCACGGGTGCGGCCATTGCCAAGCGCTCTGTTGCCGAGATGCGCCGCCAGACACCCATGACCCTGGCGCAGGAAGCAGCGTGGGAAAACCGGATGCGCGCGCTGTTCCCGGATGTGAAGGCGGGCGACCGCATCACCGGGGTGCATCAGCCCGCGACGGGCGCCGTGTTCTGGCGCAACGGCAGCTTGCTGGGCGAAGTGCGCGACCCGGTCTTTGCCAGGCAGTTCTTTGGCATTTGGCTCAGCCCCCAGACTTCCGAGCCGCAACTGCGCCGAGCCCTTCTGGCGTCGGCCAAGACCGGCGTGCCGGTTGGCGCTGCCCCATGACTTCCCACATTGCAACCGCCGTGGAACCCGCGCCGCTTGACTGGCGCGTGCGCGACGGCCTGCGTTACGGCCTGCTGGGTTTGCCCCTCGCTTTTTGCGCGCTGCCCTTGTATGTGCTGATGCCCAATCTGTATGCGCGCCAGTGGGGTGTTTCGCTAGCGAGCCTGGGCGCCGTGCTGCTCGGGGCGCGTCTGCTCGATGCGGTGATCGACCCGCTGCTGGGCCGCCTGTGTGACCGCTTGTACGCGGTCTCGCTGCAGGCGGTTCTGGCCATCGGGGCTGTGGCTGCCGGCGTGCTGGCCCTGGGGTTTTCCTTCCTGTTTGTGCCGCTGGTGCACGAGCCCGCGGCGCTGCTGTGGTGGGCCGGGTTTTGGCTGGTGCTGACCTATGCGGCCTACAGCGCCTTGTCGGTCGCGCACCAGTCGTGGGGCGCCATGCTCGGTGGTGACGCGCTGTACCGCAGCCGCGTGGTGGCATGGCGCGAAGGATTGGGGCTGGCGGGGGTACTTCTGGCGGCCGTCACGCCGGCGCTCCTGGGCATCCCGGCCATGCTGGCGCTGCTGTACCTTGGTCTGCTCGCCGGCTGGCAGGCATGGCGTGGGGCGCCGCAACCCAGGCGCAATCAATACGCGACCACAGTTGCAGCAACCATGGCACCCGGCGCATTGCGGCAGCCGTGGCGCAACCCGGACTTTCGTCGCCTGCTGGTCGTGTATCTGCTCAACGGCATCGCCAGCGCCATTCCGGCGACGCTGCTGCTGTTCTTCATGCAGGACCGCCTGCAGTCCGGCGCGAGCCTGCAATCCGCCGCGCTTGGGCTGTACTTTGCATCCGCCGCCTTGTCCATGCCCTTGTGGCTGCGCCTGGTACGGCACTGGGGCCTGGCGCGCAGCTGGCGCTTCGGGATGCTTTTGTCCATTGCCGTCTTCCTCGGTGCCAGCCAGTTGAGCACGGGTGACGCAGCGTGGTTCCTGCTGGTGTGCGCCTTGTCGGGCGCGGCTTTGGGCAGCGACCTGGCCCTGCCGGGCGCGCTGCTGGCTGGGGTGATTGCCAAGGCGGGCGACCATGATCGCGCCGAAGGGACCTACTTTGGCTGGTGGAACTTTGCCACCAAGCTCAACCTGGCATTGGCGGCCGGCCTCGCGCTGCCGCTGCTGGACTGGCTGGGCTATGTCCCCGGCGCGCGCGATGCCCATGCGCTCGCTTGGCTGACAGCCGCCTACTGCCTCCTGCCATGCGGGCTCAAAGCCCTGGCCAGTATCGCGCTGCACTCGCTCATCATCCAACCCTCGACCCGTCCCAATACACCATGAAACGACGCACTATGTTCCAACGATCGCTCCTTCTCGCCGCCGTGGCCTGCACCGCGCTGCTGGGCGCGTGCGGCACGCCGCAGGTACAGGACTACGCCAAGGAAGCGCCGGTGCTCGAACTGCGTGACTACTTCAACGGCACGCTGGACGCCTATGGCATCTTCACCGACCGTTCCGGCAAGGTGGTCAAGCGCTTCTCGGTTGTGATGAATTGCACCTGGCAGGGCGATGCCGGCGTGCTGGACGAAGCATTCACCTATTCCGACGGCAGCACCCAGCGGCGCATCTGGCGGCTCACGCGCCACGCCAACGGCCGCTACAGCGGCACGGCAGACGACGTCGTGGGCAGCGCCGAAGGCCAGCAAAGCGGCAACGCCTTCAACTGGACCTACACGCTGGCACTGCCGGTGGACGCCCAGGTGATCGAGGTGCAGTTTGACGACTGGATGTACCTCATGAACAACAAGGTCATGATCAACAAGGCCGCCATGCGCAAGTGGGGCGTGGGCCTGGGCGAAGTGACGCTTTCATTCATCAAGAGGTAGGCGATGGCACTGAACCCTCGCATGGCCGACTGGCGTGGCCGCACCGTTTGGCTGGTGGGCGCATCCACCGGCATTGGGCGCGCCACAGCGTCGGCCTTGCATGCGCACGGCGCAAAGGTGATCGTGTCGGCACGCAGCGCCGGCGCGCTCGACGCCTTCGCCGATGAGCACCCCGGCGCCCTTGCACTGCCGCTGGATGTAACCGACGCGCTCGCGGTCACAGCGGCGGCTTCAGCCCTGGCAGCGCAGGGTACGCTGGATTGCGTGCTGTACTGCGCCGGCCACTACCACGCCATGGACGCCACGCGCATCGACATGGCGGACCTGCTGCAGCACAACGAAATCAACTACCTCGGCGCGCTGTACCTTCTGGATGCGGTGCTGCCGCACCTGCTGGCGCAACCGCTGAACCAGCGCACCGGTCAGCGCGGCCACATCAGCTTGATGGGCAGTGTGGCGGGCTACCGGGGCCTGCCCAACAGCCTGGCCTATGGCCCGACCAAGGCCGCGCTCATCAACCTGGCCGAGACGCTGTACCTCGACCTGCATGCCCGGGGCGTGGGCGTGTCGCTCATCAACCCCGGCTTTGTCGACACACCGCTGACGCGCCAGAACCAGTTCAGGATGCCCGCCCTGATCACGCCGGAGCAGGCGGCGCGGGAGATACTGCAGGGCTGGGCGCGCGGCGAGTTCGAGATCCACTTCCCCAAGCGCTTCACGCGCTGGATGAAAGCCCTGCAGCTCTTGCCCTATCCCGCATTCTTTGCGGCCACGCGTCGTCTCAAACAGGCCTAGAAATTCCATGACCACCGCTGTAGACCAAATCGTCGAAGCCTTCCAGACCCTCACCCCGGCCAGCGTGGAAACGCTCGACACCCTCTACGCCCCCGAGGCGCGCTTCAAGGACCCGTTCAACGACGTGCGAGGTCTGGCCGCGATCCAGCGCATCTTTCGGCACATGTATGTGAACCTGGAGAACCCGCGCTTCATCATCACCGAGCGTATCGTGCAAGGCAGGCAGTGCTTCCTGACCTGGGAGTTTCACTTTGCCTTCCGGCGTTTCAAACAGGGACAGGCGCAGTGCATTCTGGGCGGCTCGCATCTTGTGCTCAACAGCGACGGCCGCATCACCCTGCACCGCGACTACTGGGACGCGGCGGAAGAACTCTACGAAAAGATCCCCCTGGTCGGCAGCCTGATGCGATGGATGAAGCGGCGCAGCAACTCGTAATGCACGCACTCCGATGCCCGGCCCCGGCCAGGCGAGCCCTCACGCCGTGTCATCACGCAGCAGGTTGGCCAGTTCCACCGCAGACTTGACTTCCATCTTGTCGAAGACGCGCGAGCGGTGCACTTCGACGGTCCGGATGCTGATGTTAAGCCGGTCGGCAATCAGCTTGTTGGGCAGGCCCTCCACCACCAGGCGCATCACGTCGCGTTCGCGCTCGGTCAACTCAGCCTGACGCGCGCGCACCCGCCCTGCCTGGCGACGTGCCTGCAGCAATAGCGCCGACAGCGCCAGCGCCTGCTCCACCCGGTCGACCAATGCATTGCCGGAAAACGGCTTTTCGCAGAAATCGAAAGCACCCCGCTTGACCGCTTCCACCGCCATCGGCACATCGCCGTGACCCGTCAGAAATATCACCGGGATGGCCCGGTGCAGCTCGCGCTCGATCAACCAGTCGAACAGCGCCAGCCCGCTCATGCCCGGCATGCGCACATCGAGCAACAAGCAACAGGCCTGCTCCGGCGGCGCGCCGGCGGCGCTCTCAATCTGCTGTTGAAACGCGGGCGCGCTCTCGAACGCCTCACTGTGCAAACGGCGCGAACGCAGCAACCAGGCCAATGCCTCGCGCACGCTCGCATCGTCGTCCACGACAAAGACACGGGCATCGATCACAGGTTCCATGGCGCAATGTTATGCCACCTCGGCAGCAGGCAAGGCAAAAGTGAAAACCGTGCCGCGCGGAGCGTTGGCCGCAAATTCCAGCGCGCCGCCGTGTTGCTCCACCACCGTGCGGCACAGGCTCAGGCCCAGGCCCATGCCCTCGGGCTTGGTCGTGAAGAAAGGTTTGAACAACTGCTGCTGCACCTCGGGCGGGATGCCCTCGCCTTGATCGGCCACCGAGAATTCAACCCGTTTCTTGCCGCTGCCATTGGCCTGCAGGGCGCGCACGCGGATCACGAGGCTGCGCTGCGGGATTTGCGGCGAGTCCATGGCCTGCATGCCGTTGCGCGCCAGATTGAGCAAGACCTGCTCCACCATGGTCCGGTCGCATTGCACCGGCGGTGTTCCAGCCTCCACTTCAGTCTGCACGCGGACCGACAACTGGCGCGCCTGCAGGTGGACCAGCGGCAGGATGGCATCGAGCAAGGCCTGCGGCGCCACCGCCTCGCGCACCTGGTCGCGCCGGCGCACGTAGTCATGCACGCTCTTGATGACTTTGCCGGCGCGCTGCGACTGCTCGGCAATGCGCTGCAGCGCCACGCCCAGCTCGGCGGCGATCGCCGCGCCGTCAAGCGGGTCGGAGCGCAGCAGATTGAGTGAGCCCGTGGCATAACCGGAGATGGCCGCCAGCGGCTGATTGAGCTCGTGGCTCAGCAGGGACGCCATTTCCCCCACGGTGGCCAGGCGCGCGGTGGCCTGCAGGCGCTCCAGCCCGGCACGCGACAACTCCTCCACGCGCCGCTGCTCGCTGATGTCGAGCAGCGCGCTCATCCACCCGGTCTGCACGCCCTGCGCGTTTATCAGCGGCGCCTCGATGATCAGGACCGGAAAGCGCGAACCGTCCTTGCGCATGAAGACCGACTCGTAGCCCTCGCGCGGCGGCGCGTTGCCGGTGTGGCGCACCAACTGGCGCTGCCGGTATTCCTCGCCGCTTTCGGGCGGCCAGTAGGGCGCCGGCGTGCCGGCCCCCAGCAATTCGTCAGCCGTGAATCCGACCATCTGGCAGAAGGCCGGATTGACATAGGTGGTGCGGCCCTGCAGGTCGCGCGCGCGCAGGCCCGTCACCAGCGAATCCTCCATCGCCTTGCGAAACGCGAGCACGTCGGCCAGCTCGTGCTCCGCCCGGAAGCGCCGGCGCATGTCCTCACCCAGCAGGCCCAGCACCGCAACCAGCGCGATCGACATCGCGGTGAGCAGCGCCGTCAGCACATTGGGGAACAGGTCCGGCGCGGCGCGCCAGCTGTCCATGCGCAGCACCAGGGTCGTTCCCGGTAGATCCATCAACTGGCGCGCCGTGAAGACGCGGCTGCCGCGGCTGCTCGAGCCGAACACCGCGAGCCGCGTGCCGTCGCCCTCGGTGAAGGAGATTTGATAGTTTCGCGTCATCGGACGCGTCAGCGCGCTCTCGAGCACGTCACGCAAGGCGTAAGAGGCGATCAGATAGCCTGCCAACTTGGTGCCGTTCTGCAAAGGCAGGCAGAACTCCATGACTTCCTGGCCCAGGCCATCGGCCATGGACACGAAATAGCTGCTGGCATAGGCCGGTCCGCTAAAGCGCCGGGCGTTGGCGCAGGCCACAACGACCTCCGACGGGACTTCCCGGCGCCCCTGATGCTCAAAGGCGGGGGCGCGAAAAGGGGTGTCGGCGTGGGCCTGCAGTCGCAGGGCGCTGTCACGCCATTCGACACGCAGAATCTCGCGGTGCTCGCGCACAAATGCGCCGGCGTCGATGACCCAGGAGTTGGGGGTCGGATCAGCATGCTGGAGGGCCTGCAGACCCTGTGCGTTGTGCTCGAAAAAAGCCCGGACGTCGCCTACCGCCTCGGCCACATCGCGCTCGAGCCGCGCCTGCAACTGGTTGGCCTCATAGATGCCGGCCAGCCACACCACCATGGCGAGCAAACCAGCCACCAGCAACACCAGCACACCCCACAGGGTGCGCCGGCGCACGGTCGATGCGCTCTGCGGCGCGGGCAGCAACAGCTTGGGCGTCTCGGCGCTGTCGCTGTCAGCCGGTGCGTCCGGTCTCACAGGGCCGCCTTCCAGGCCATCGGCCCGGCAGACACGGGGAGGACGCGTCGGTCATGAACGGGTCTCATCGCCGACCGTCATTTGGAACGCAAGGCCTCTGCGAGAAGTGCTTACGCAGCGACCTCGCTGCCGGCCCTTCGCGATTGATAGTAGAAGGTCACCAGCTGCCACACGATGAACAGGGCGATCATGGCGAGCAGGGTTGCGCTGATCGGGCGATTGACGAAGACGTTGAAATTGCCCCGGCTGATCAACATGGCGCGGCGGAAGTTCTCTTCGAGCATCGGGCCCAGGATGAAGCCCAGCATGAGCGGCGCGGGGTCGAGCTTGAGGCGCATGAAGATGTAGCCGATCAGACCGAAGATCGCCGTGATGAAGATGTCGTCGAGGTTGTTGTTGATGCTGTAGGTGCCGATGCAGCAGAAGAACAGGATCGACGGGAACAGCACGCTGAACGGGATCTTGAACACCGAAAGCCAGTAACGCACCAACGGCACGTTGAGAATGACCAGGAACACGTTGCCCACCCACATGCTGGCCACCAGACCCCAGAACAGGTCGCGGTGTTCGCTGATCATGTTGGGGCCGGGCTGCACGCCCTTGATGATGAAGGCGCCCATCATGAGGGCCATAACCGCGTTCTCGGGAATGCCGATGCTCATGAGCGGGATGAAGCTGGTGCGTGCCGCCGCCTCGTCGGCGGCCGCCTGGCCGGCCACGCCTTCGATGGCGCCGTGGCCGATCTCATCCTTGTATTTGCTGAAGCGCTTGTCGATAGCATAGGCCGCGAACTGCGCGATCGTGGGGCCGCCGCCGGGCAGGATGCCCAGGATCGAGCCGATGACACTGCCGCGCAAGGCGCTCGGGATGATGCGCTTGAACTCGGGCCAGGTCGGCATGAGCTTGATCTTGCCGTTGAACGGCGTAAGCTGGCTGCCGCTGTCGAGGTTCTTCACAACCTCGGCAATGCCGAAGCATCCCAGCGCAATGCTGATCAGGCCGATGCCGTCCATCAGGAAAGGCATGTCCAGCGTGAAACGCGCAATGCCGCTGTTCACGTCGGTGCCGACCACGCCCAGCAGGACGCCGATGAAGGCCATGGCCAGGCCGTTGAGCAGACTGCCGGTAGTGACAAAGCTTACGCACATGAAGCCGAACAGCATCAGCGCGCAGTAATCGGCCGGGCCGAACATGAAGGCCACCTCACCCAGGGTCGGGGCCAATGTCGCCAGCACGACGATGGCCACGGTGCCGCCGATGAAGCTGGAGATGCCGGCGGTGAACAGGGCCAGACCGGTCTTGCCCTTGAGCGTCATCTGGTAGCCGTCAATGCAGGCCACGATGCTGCTGGCGTGCGGGATCTTCATGGTGATGGCGCTCACGCTGTCGCCGTACTGGGCACCGTAGTAGATACCGGCCAGCATAATGAGCGAGCCATCGGTGGGCAGGGAATAGGTCAGGGGCAGCAACAGGCTGATGGTCGACAGCGGGCCCAATCCGGGCAACAGCCCCACCAGCGTACCCACCATGCAGCCGATGGCGCAATACCAGAGGTTGTGCAGCGTCAGCGCGTGTTCAAAACCAAACGCGAGGTTGTTCAGGATTTCCATCAGAATAAGGGGAGTTGGAGGCCAAGCAAAGTGCGAAACATGAAGGCAACGACAATCAGCCCTGCCGAGATCTTGAGGTTGCGCACGACAGAATACGAAGTGCCGGCACCTGAGACGCAAAACACCAGGAACACGATGCCGACGATCATGTTGAGGTGCTGCGAGATCAATGCGAACCCGCACAGGCCCAGCAGGACGAAGAAGATGCTCCTGGCGTTGTAGCTCAGGGGCACGGGCTTGACGAAGCGCGAGCGCACCGCGCTGATCAGGCCGATCAGGAACAGCATGCAGCTCACCATCAGCGGAAACAGGCCCGGGCCGGACCGGCTGAACTGGCCGATCTGGTAGTTCAACGACCCGATGCCAAAGAGCAGGGCTACGGCCATGAGGACCAGGCCTCTGACCAGATTCATGTTATTCATATGTCATTTACCTCGCTTGGACCCAGGTCCAACTCAAATCACTTTGCACAATGCTTGCACGGGTTGCCGGAAATTGCCGAAACCCATTCTAGGAAGCCGCAGGGATACCCCGCGTGTGGAAACTACGCAAGGGAAACTACCTAGTCGGAGGCGCAAGGGTCGACATCGCTGCGCAAGCGGACCGCAGATGACCAGTCCGACATCCTCACGTATGCTGATTTTCAATATCTGATAGTTGCCCTTTGGATTTACCCCGGCATATGTTTGGCCACAGAATCCACGCCATGCAAGTAAATCAGAACCAGGGCAAGGATTGAACGATGAGCAAGCCGACCACGGGCGATTTCGCCAAGACTGCGGGATGGCTGGACTGGTATGCGGGTCCCGCCAGGCCTCGGTTCACCTTGCCCGCCGGCAGCGTCGACGCGCATTGCCACGTCTTTGGCCCCGGTGCTGAATTTCCCTATGCGCCCGAGCGGAAGTACACACCCTGCGACGCATCGAAGTCGGAGCTGTTCGCGCTGCGTGACCATCTCGGATTCGAGAAGAACGTGATCGTGCAGGCCACCTGCCACGGTGCCGACAACCGGGCACTGGTCGACGCGCTGTTGCACGCCAAGGGCAAGGCGCGTGGCGTCGTCACGGTCCGGCGCAGCGTCTCCGACGCCGAACTGCAAGCCATGCACGAGGCGGGTGTGCGCGCTGTGCGCTTCAATTTCGTCAAGCGCCTGGTCGATTTCACGCCCAAGGATGAATTGCAGGAAATCGCCGCGCGCATCCAGCCCCTGGGCTGGCATGTGGTGATCTACTTCGAGGCCGTTGACCTGCCCGAGCTGTGGGACTTCTTCACCGCATTGCCCACCACGGTGGTGGTGGACCACATGGGCCGGCCCGATGTATCGCTGCCGGTAGATGGCGCGCAGTTTTCACTGTTCCGACGGTTCATGCGCGAGCATCCGAATGTCTGGAGCAAGGTCAGTTGTCCCGAGCGGTTAAGCGTCAGCGGCCCGAAAGCGCTCAACGGAGAACAGAATGCGTACACCGACGTGATCCCTTTTGCGCGCGCCATCGTCGAGGAATTTCCGGATCGCGTGCTCTGGGGCACCGACTGGCCCCATCCCAACCTGAAAGACCATATGCCGGACGACGGCCTGCTGGTGGACTTCATTCCTCACATTGCGCGCACCCCGGCGCTGCAACACAAACTACTGGTGGAGAATCCGAACCGCCTGTACTGGAGTTAGCCATGGGACTTGACAAACCCTACAAGGACATTCCCGGCACGATCATCTTTGATGCCGAGCAGAGCCGCAAAGGCTACCACTTGAACCAGTTCTGCATGAGCCTGATGAAGGCTGAAAACCGGGAACGCTTCAAGGCCGATCAACGCGCCTACCTGGACCAGTGGCCGATGACCGAGGAACAGAAGCAGGCTGTGCTCGACATGGACCTGAACCGCGCCATGGCACTGGGGGGCAACATCTACTTCCTGGCCAAGATCGGCGCCACCCACGGCAAGAGCTTTCAGCAGATGGCGGGCTCCATGACCGGCATGAACGAGGATGAATACCGGGCCATGATGATCAATGGCGGCCGCTCGATCGAGGGCAATCGCCGCATCGGCGAGGATGGCGATGCCCAGGCCCGGCACCAACCGCAAGGCCAGGCCGGCCGGAAAGCTTCCTGATCATGGCACGCATCACCGCCTCTGTTTATACCTCCCACGTGCCGGCCATCGGTGCCGCAATCGATCTGGGCAAGACCGGCGAGCCGTACTGGCAACCGGTGTTCAAGGGCTACGAGTTCTCCAAGCAATGGATCCGGCAGAACCGGCCCGACGTCATCTTCCTGGTCTACAACGACCACGCCACCGCCTTCAGCCTGGACATGATCCCCACCTTTGCAATTGGCACGGCGGCGGAATTCATCCCGGCAGACGAGGGATTCGGCCCGCGCCCGGTGCCCAAGGTGATCGGGCATCCGGAACTGGCATCGCATATTGCGCACTCGGTGATCCAGCAGGACTTTGACCTGACGATCGTCAACAAGATGGAAGTGGACCACGGCCTGACCGTGCCCATGTCGCTCATGTTTGGCGAGCCCGTGGCATGGCCGTGTCCGGTTATTCCTTTCGCCGTCAACGTCGTTCAATACCCGGTGCCATCCGGTCAACGCTGTTTCAACCTGGGTCAGGCGATCCGCAAGGCGGTGGCGAGCTATGACGAAGACCTGAACGTGCAGATCTGGGGCACGGGCGGCATGAGCCACCAGCTGCAGGGGCCTCGCGCCGGTCTGATCAACCGCGAGTGGGACAACGCGTGGCTTGATCAGCTCATAACCGATCCGGCTGCGGCGGCCAAGCTGCCTCATATCGACTACGTGCGCGAAGCCGGCAGCGAAGGCGTGGAACTGGTGATGTGGCTCATCGCCCGTGGCGCCATGGCCGATGTCGCCGGGGGCAAGCCGCCCCGAGTCGCGCACCGCTTTTACCATGTGCCGGCGAGCAATACGGCCGTCGGGCATCTGATCCTTGAAAATCAGTAATGCAGGCTCAGGGTCGGTCAGGGCAGGGTCTGCCCGGGCTTGCGCACAGGCCTGCCGTGAACTCCCTCCGCAATCATCAGGATTAAAACCATGAGCAAACCGATCAAAGTCGCCCTGGCGGGTGCCGGCGCCTTCGGCATCAAACACCTTGACGGCATTCGTAACATCGAGGGCGTTGAAGTCGTGTCCCTGGTCGGCCGCGAGTTCGGCAAGACAAAAGAGATCGCCGACAAGTACGGCATCCACCACGTGAGCACGGACCTGGCCGAAAGCCTGGCCCTGAAGGAGGTCGATGCGGTCATCCTGTGCACGCCGACACAGATGCACGCGTCGCAAACCCTGGCCTGCCTGCGCGCGGGCAAGCATGTGCAGGTGGAGATTCCCTTGTGCGATGTGCTCCGGGATGGCGAAGAGGTGGTCCGTGTTGCCGCAACATCCGGCCTGGTCGCGATGTGCGGCCACACCCGCCGATTCAATCCCAGCCACCAGCATGTCCACCAGCAGATCACGAGCGGCAAGTTCAACATCCAGCAGATGGATGTGCAGACCTACTTCTTCCGGCGCAGCAACATGAATGCATTGGGCCAGCCACGCAGCTGGACCGACCACCTGCTGTGGCACCACGCGGCCCACACCATTGACCTGTTCGCGTACCAGTGCGGCAGCCCGGTGGTTAAGGCGAATGCGGTCCAGGGCCCGATCCACCCGGTTCTGGGCATCGCGATGGACATGAGCATCCAGCTCAAGGCGGCCAGCGGCGCGATCTGCACATTGAGCCTGAGCTTCAACAACGACGGCCCCCTGGGCACTTTCTTTCGCTACATCGGCGACAGCGCAACCTACATCGCCCGCTACGACGACCTGTTCAACGGCAAGGAGGAAAAGATCGACGTCAGCAAGGTGGCCGTGTCCATGAACGGCATCGAGCTGCAGGACCGCGAGTTCTTCGCCGCCATCCGCGAAGGCCGCGAAAGCAACAGCAGCGTGGCCAGCGTGCTGCCCTGCTACCAGGTGCTGCACGGGCTCGAGCAGCAGTTGAATGCCGCGTGAACCTAGCAACCCCACACCCCCAAGGAGACAAAAAAATGACTGCATCAACCCTGCGCTTGCCGGCCCACTATGACCACGTCGGCAGCTTTCTGCGCCCCAAGTACCTGCTCGACGCGCGCGAACAGGCGGCCCGGAGCCTGATCACCGCAGCACAATTGCGCGCCGTGGAAGACCAGGCGATCGCGGAGATCGTGAAGTTCCAGGAGGATGTGGGCCTCAAGAGCATCACCGACGGCGAGTTTCGCCGCACCTACTTCCACATCGATTTCCTGGAGCAAATCGGCGGCGTCAAGACCGATGTGCCGATCACCATCGAGCGCCCGGACGGCACCCAGGAGCTGGCCCCGCCGGTCATGCGCGTGATCGACAAGGTGCGCCACGTCAAGGACATCCAGCTGGCCGACTTCCAGTACCTCAAGAGCCGGGTGTCTGCGGCCAACACCCCCAAGGTGACGATTCCTTCGCCCACCATGCTGCACTTCCGGGGCGGACGCGCCGGCATCAGCCAGCAGCACTACCCCGAGCTCGATCCCGATTTCTACCAGGATGTCGCCAACGCCTACGGCGACGAGTTGCGCAGCCTGGCCGCAGCCGGCTGCACCTATGTCCAGATGGACGACACCAATCTGGCCTATCTGTGCGACGACCGGATGCGTGAAGCGGCGCGCAGCCGCGGCGATGACCCGAATGAATTGCCGCATCGCTATGCCCGCTTCATCAACCTCGTCGTGGCGCAAAAGCCGCCGGGCATGCTGCTGGCCATGCACCTGTGCCGCGGCAACTTCAAGAGCACCCATGCCGCCAGCGGCAATTACGAACCGGTCGCCGAAGCCCTGCTTCAGGAAATGGACCTGGACGCCTATTTCATGGAGTACGACGACGACCGTAGCGGCGACTTCAAGCCGCTGCGCTACCTGCCCAAGGGCAAGACCGTCGTGCTCGGCCTGGTGACCACCAAGTTCGGCACGCTGGAAAGCAAGGACGTGCTCAAACGCCGCATCGATGAGGCGGCCCGTTATGCGCCGCTGGAGCAGCTGGCGCTGTCGCCGCAGTGCGGCTTCTCGAGCACCGTGCACGGCAACGATATCGCGGTGGAGGCGCAGCGCGCCAAACTGCGGCTGGTGATCGAAACGGCGCAGGAAGTCTGGGGTGGCTGAAGGCCGCAGCGCCTGCGCGCAGCCTTGGTGGCAAACCGGCAAGGTGACCGGTGGGTATTCGGATTTGTTATAGCAAGAAGCGGGTTTTTAGCTGTGCCGAGGGCTTGACTTGCCTTCATACTACGCAAAAGACCAGTTCACAGAATTTCGTGACAGGAGACAAGACATGTACAAGAAATCATTGTTGCGCGCCGCTGCGCTTGCCACCCTGGCCTTCGCCGCAATGCAGGCGCATGCGCAGGACAACAAGTTCAGGATCGGCCTGATCCTGCCCATGACCGGTCAGCAGGCCAGCACGGGACGTCAGGTCGAAGCCGCCGTCAAGCTGTATATGGCCCAGAACGGCGACACCGTCGGTGGCCGCAAGGTTGAGCTGATCGTCAAGGACGACACGTCGATTCCTGACGTGACCAAGCGCCTGGCGCAGGAACTGGTCGTTAACGACAAGGTCAACGTCCTGGCCGGATTTGGCATCACCCCTTCGGCCCTGGCCACCGCGCCGATTGCCACACAGTCGAAGACGCCGCTGGTCGTGATGGCCGCAGCGACGAGCAGCATCACGCAAGCCTCGCCCTACATCGTGCGCACCAGTTTCACGCTGCCCCAGGCCGCGGTCAGCATGGCCGACTGGGCGCCCAAGAACGGCATCAAGAAGGTCGTGACGCTGGTGAGCGACTACGGTCCCGGGCTCGATGCCGAAAAGTACTTTGTGGAGCGCTTTCTGTTCAATGGCGGACAGGTGGCCGAGTCGCTGCGCGTTCCGATGCGCAACCCCGACTTCGCGCCTTTCCTGCAGAAGGTGCGCGACCTCAAGCCGGACGCGCTCTTTGTCTTCGTGCCATCCGGCGCGGGCGCGGCAGTCATGAAGCAATTCCTCGAGCGCGGCATGGACAAGGCGGGCATCAAGCTCATCGGCACCGGCGATGTCACGGACGACGACCAGCTCAATGACATGGGTGACGGCGCCCTGGGCGTGGTGACTTCGCACCACTATTCGGCGGCGCACCCCTCGGCCTTGAACAAGAAGTTTGTCGACGCCTTTCAAAAGGCCAACAAGGGCCTGCGCCCCAACTTCATGGCCGTGGGCGGCTATGACGGCATGCGCGTGATCTACGAAGCGCTCAAGGCGACCAAGGGTCAGGGTGGCGGCGACGCCCTGCTGGCGGCGATGAAAGGCCAGATCTTCGAGAGCCCGCGCGGCCCCATGTTCATCGACGCGCAGACCCGCGACGTGGTGCAGAACATCTATCTGCGCAAGGTGCAAAAGCAGGATGGCCAACTCTACAACGTCGAATTTGACACCATCAAGGACGTCAAGGATCCCGGCAAGAACAAGTAAGCTGTCCAGTCCCGGCCGACCAGCGCCGGTTCATAAAGGACACGGGCTTCGAACATGACATGTTGACCATCCTCTTCGATGGCATCGCCTACGGCATGCTGCTGTTCATCCTGGCGGTGGGTCTGGCCGTCACCATGGGCCTGATGAACTTCATCAACCTGGCGCACGGCGCATTTGCCATGCTCGGCGGCTACATCACGGTGCTGCTGATGCAACGGCTGGGCGTGCCTTTCCTGGCCTGCCTGCCGCTGGCCTTTGCCGGCGCGGCGCTGCTCGGGGCGCTGCTCGAGCGCACGCTGTACCGCCCGCTGTACCACAAGCCCCATCTGGACCAGGTGCTGTTTTCCATCGGCCTGACCTTCATGGCCGTGGCGACTGCGGACTACTTCCTTGGATCGAGCCAGCAGATGGTGCAGTTGCCGCAATGGCTCAAGGGGCGCACCGAGCTGGGCGAAGGCGCATGGATGCTGGGCATGGGGCACTACCGCCTGTTCATCATCGCGCTGTGCGCGGCGCTCACGGTGGGTCTGCAGCATGTGCTCACCCGGACCCGCTTTGGCAGCCGCCTGCGCGCCTCAGTGGACGACCAGCGCGTCGCTGCCGGTCTGGGCATCAACGTGAACCACGTCTTTCTGGGCACCTTTGCCGTGGGCTCCGGTCTGGCCGGCCTGGGCGGTGCGCTCGGCGCCGAGGTGCTGGGGCTCGATCCGAGCTTTCCGCTCAAGTTCATGATCTACTTTCTGATCGTGGTCGCGGTTGGCGGAACCTCGAGCATCACCGGCCCCTTGCTGGCCGCGCTGCTGCTGGGCATTGCTGACGTGGCGGGCAAGTACTACATCCCGAAAATGGGCGGCTTCATCGTCTACAGCCTGATGATCCTGATCCTGGTGTGGCGGCCCCAGGGGCTGTTCGTGCGCAAAGGAGGCAGGTGATGGTCGGCGCTCAAAACAGCCTGCTGCAATCCGGACGCTGGCGCGGCTGGGAATACCCCTTGTGGGCACTGGCCTTCGCCCTGCCCTGGCTGCTGCCGCGCCAGGCGCTGATCATCAACGAGATTGCCATCGTCGCGCTGTTTGCCGTGGCGCTCGACCTGATCC
This sequence comes from uncultured beta proteobacterium, assembly GCA_903828665.1. Classification (GTDB taxonomy): domain Bacteria; phylum Pseudomonadota; class Gammaproteobacteria; order Burkholderiales; family Burkholderiaceae_C; genus Rhodoferax. Next base: position 11,584 of record CAIKMZ010000070.1, on the reverse strand, counting down.
TGGGCTTCTCCGGCATTGTGTCGCTGGGGCACGCGGCCTTCTTCGGCATGGGCGCCTACGCGGCGGCCTTGTTTGCCAAACTGGTCATGCCCGACCCCCTGTTGGGTTTGCTGGTCGGTGTTGCGGCGGCGGCCGTGCTCGGTGCCGTTTGCAGCGCGACCATCCTGCGCGGCACCGACCTGACGCGCCTGATGGTCACCCTGGGCGTCGGGCTGATTCTGATGGAACTGGCCAACAAGCTCGACTGGCTGACCGGCGGTGCCGACGGCCTGCAGGGCGTCGTCATGGGTTCGCTACTGGGCCGTTTCGATTTTGACCTGGGCGGTCAGACGGCGGCCTGGTATTCCATGTCCGTCCTGCTCGTGGTTTTCGTGGTGGCGCGGCGGCTGGTGCGCTCTCCATTCGGCGCGACGCTCAAGGCGATTCGCGACAACCGCCTGCGCGCGATGGCCGTCGGCATTGCGGTCAACAGCCGCTTGTCGCTGGTCTACACCGTGGCGGCGGCAGCGGCGGGCGCCGCCGGCGCCTTGCTGGCGCAGACCACCGGTTTTGCATCGCTCGACGTGTTCGAATTTCATCGCTCGGCCGACGTCATGCTGATCCTGGTGATTGGCGGCGTGGGCTGGCTCTACGGCGGCGTGACCGGCGCCATCGTGTTCAAGCTAATGCAGGACTTCGTCTCCGGCATTACGCCGCAGTACTGGACGTTCTGGATTGGTTTCTTCCTCGTGGTTCTGGTGTCGGTCGGGCGCGAGCGCCTGATACGGCCATGGACCTGGTGGCGCCGTGCGGCCACTGGAGGCAAAACATGAGCGGCGGCGAGCCAGTGTTGTCGGCGCAGGGACTCGTGATGCGCTTCGGCGGCATCGCTGCCACCAACAACGTCACGCTGAACCTCGCGCGCGGCGCGCGCCATGCCCTGATCGGCCCCAACGGGGCCGGCAAGACGACGCTGATCAACCTGCTCACCGGGGTTCTGCAGCCGACAGCTGGGAGGATCATTCTGGAAGGGGAAGACATCACGAACCTGGCGCCCGATCAGCGCGTGCAGCGCGGCATGGTGCGCACCTTTCAGATCAACCAGCTGTTCGATACCCTGACGCCATTGGAGACCCTGGCCATGGTGGTGTCGCAGCAGCAGGGTCTGGGCGGCAAATGGTGGCAGGCCCTGGGCGCCTCGGCCCGGGTGATCGAGCGCTGCGAACAGCTGCTGGAGCAGTTCCACCTGACCGCGGTGATGGATCAGCAGACCCGGGTGCTGGCCTATGGCAAGCGCCGTCTGCTGGAAATCGCCATTGCGCTGGCCTGCCGGCCGCGCGTGCTGCTGCTCGATGAGCCGGTTGCCGGTGTTCCCGCAGGTGAGCGTGAAGAATTGCTGCAAACAGTAGCCGCATTGCCGGCCGATGTGTCCATTCTGCTGATCGAACACGATATGGATCTGGTGTTCAGCTTCTCGAAGTTCATGACGGTGCTGGTCAACGGCACGGTGCTGACAGAAGGCGCGCCTGAGCAGATCGCCGGCGATGCGCGGGTCAAGGCCGTCTACCTCGGCCATGGCGACGAGATCAACGACGCCATTGCGGCGATGGGAAGCCGGCACCATGGCTGAGCTGCTGAAAATCGAAGACCTCAGCGCCGGCTACGGCGAGGCGGTGGTGCTGCACGGCATCTCGCTGCGCATCGACGAAGGCTGCACGCTCGCCCTGCTGGGGCGCAACGGCACTGGCAAGACCACGCTCATCAACACCCTGGCCGGTGCCACGCGACAGCATGGCGGCACGATCACGCTGGGTGCGCCAGCCGCCAGCGTGGCGCTGCACCGATTGCCCTCGCACGAGCGCGCCGCGGCGGGCATCGGCTGGGTACCGCAGGAGCGCAACATCTTCAAGTCGCTGACCGTGGATGAAAACCTCACGGCCGTGATGCGACCGGCACGCTCCGGCCGCCCCAGCAGCCCGTGGACGCCGCAGCGCGTTTACGAGCTGTTTCCCCGGCTGGCCGAGCGCAAGGCCAATCTGGGCACCCAGCTCTCGGGTGGTGAACAGCAGATGCTGGCGCTGGGCCGCGCCCTGGTGCTGAACCCGACGCTGCTGCTGCTCGATGAACCCTGCGAGGGGCTGGCGCCCATCATCGTGCAGGAGTTGCTGCGCGCCATCCGGCGCATCACGCGCGACGAGGGGCTCTCGGCCATCATCGTCGAACAGCATCCGCAGGCCATTCTGGCGATCTCGGACACGGCGGCCGTGCTCGACCGTGGCACGGTGGTCTACACGGGCAGCGCCGCCAGCCTGCAGGAGCAGCCGGCGCTGCTGGACAAGCTGCTGGGTGTGGCGCGGCAGAGCATGATTCCAGCCGCGCCCGACCCCGCCAGCACTGAGGAATAAACCATGCGTACACAGGTTGCAATCATTGGCGCCGGTCCCTCCGGTCTGCTGCTCGGACAACTGTTGCACAAGACAGGGATCGATGCCGTCATTGTGGAACGCCAGACCGGCGACCACGTGCTCACGCGCATCCGTGCCGGCATTCTGGAGCAGGTCTGCATTGACCTGCTCGACGAGGCGGGCGTGGGCGCGCGCATGCACCGTGAAGGACTGGTGCATGGCGGCATCGAATTGCTCTACAACGGCCAACGCCATCGCATCGACATGCATCGCCTCACCGGCGGGAAGAACGTGATGGTTTATGGCCAGACTGAACTGACCCGCGATCTGATGGACGCGCGCGCTGCGGCGGGTCTGCCCACGGTGTATGAAGCACAGCATGTGGCGGTGCATGACTTTGATGGAAACAAGCCCAGGGTGACTTATGAGAAGGATGGTCAGGCGCACGAGATTCAATGCGACTTCATTGCCGGCTGCGATGGCTTTCATGGCGCCTGCCGCGCCAGCGTGCCGCGGGGCGCCATTACCGAGTTTGAAAAGGTCTACCCGTTCGGGTGGCTCGGCCTGCTGTCGGATACCCCGCCGGTGAATGAGGAGCTGATCTACGTCAACAGCCCGCGCGGCTTCGCCCTGTGCTCGCAGCGCAGCAGAACACGCAGCCGCTACTACCTGCAGGTTCCCCTGACCCAGACCGTCGACGAGTGGACGGACGCCGCCTTCTGGCAAGAGCTTCGCCTGCGGCTGGATGAACAGGGCCGCGACCGGCTGATCACCGGCGCGTCGATCGAGAAAAGCATTGCGCCACTGCGCAGCTTCATCACCGAGCCGATGCGCTTTGGCCGCATGTTCCTGGCCGGCGACGCCGCCCACATCGTGCCGCCCACCGGCGCCAAGGGGCTCAATCTGGCAGCGACGGACGTCAAATATCTGGCCAACGCCCTCATCGAGTTCTACCAGGACAAGACGCAAGCAGGTATCGACACCTACTCCGAGCGTTGCCTCAAGCGCGTCTGGAAGGGTGAGCGTTTTTCCTGGTGGTTCACGCAGCTGATGCACCGCTTTCCTGGCGACGGTCCGATCGTCGCCAAGTTCCAGGAGGCTGAACTGGACTACCTCGTCCACAGCGAGGCCGGTGCACGCACCATCGCCGAAAACTACGTCGGCCTGCCGCTGGACTTCGCCAACAAACCGGAGTGAGCGCCATGGTGCCAACCAGTATCCAGATCATCCGCGACGAGCACAGCAGCCTCGCTGCGATGCTGCGCTCCTTCGGCATGCTGGTCGAGCGTGGCCCAGGACAGGATCCGCACAATTTCTTTGCCACCCTGTCGGCCATGCTGTTCTACATCGATGAATTCCCCGAGCGTCTGCATCACCCGAAAGAGTCCGGACTTCTGTTTCCGCCGGTGGCGCGCCGGTCTCCCGATACCGCGGAACTGATCGGGCGCCTCGATCGTGATCATGACCAGGGTGAGTCAGCCGTGCGCGAACTCAGCCACTTGCTGCAGGCATGGGAATTGATTGGTGAGTCGAGACGCCTGGCCTTCGAAGCGGCGAGCCGGCGCTACCTGGCGTTCTATCTGGAGCACATGCGTCTGGAGGAGACCGTCATCATTCCGGCGGCGATGAAGGTCTTGACCGAGTCCGACTGGAAGGAACTGGACGCCGCATTTGCCACCAACTGCGACCCCATCGGCGGAAGGACGCCGCGCGATCCGGTTTATGACCAGCTGTACACGCGCATCGTATCGATGGCGCCGGCTCCCATCGGACTCGGAAAAGGCTGACACCCGGCCAGCCCTATGCAGCTCAGGGATTCATCGGCTCGACCGCAGGCCGCGGCGGCGGCGCGCCCTGCTCGATGCGATCAACTATCAGATCCACAAAGTTGTCACCGCCCAGAGCGATGCGCACGCGCACCGGCAGGTACTGCAGGCTCGGCGCAAACCAGATCTCGGCCGTAATTTCGCCGGCCGGGTTCGCGATCGGTCGCGGCCGCAGGTGAAAAGCCTGCACCGGCCCAAGCTCGGGCGTCTGCAGTGTTTCCTCGGCCACCACGTCGTAGGTCCACAGAGACGTGCCCTGAGGCCGCGCCAGCCAGAAACGCACTTCGGACCCCACCGCGAGCTTCTCGCGCCCGCTGACAAAGCGGTGGCTGAGCTCAACGAACTGGCTGGCCGTGTCCTGCAATGCATGCGGCGGCGTCTGAGCTGGCGCCAAGGCGCGGCCGTCGATCGATCGGACATAGCCGCCGTCAAAGGTCATGCGCCGCACGCCCCAGAGAAAGCGCTCCTCGTAGTCGCTCGGCACCAGACCGCCGTCGGTCGCCTCACCCTGGCTGGTCATGGAGAGCCGCAGCACCAGCGCCAGCGTCATGTCCAGCCGCACCTGATAGCGGCTTTGCTGGCGCTGCCACTGCACGCGTGCATCGCCCCAAATCGGGCCGCGGTAATAGCCCTTGAGCTGATACGAGACGCGCGTATCGAGGGGCCAACCGTCGAGCGACGCGCCGGCATCACGCGGCTCCGGCGCAGCCGCTTCGACCGCGGGCGCAACCGGCGCCGAAGCATCGGGCGCCGGTGCTGCGGGCTCGGCTGGCGGCGGCACCGCCTCGCTCGCCGCCGTTGATTCGGGCGTGGCCGCAGGCGTCCCTGCGTCAGCCGGCGCCACGTCCGCGACGGCCACCTGCGCGAGCCGGGCGGTCGCCCGCCCGGGCCTGGGCGCGGGCGCAGGGGTGACGACGCGTGTGAAGAGCGGATCGGTCATCAGAACCAGCGCCCGGCCCTGCTGCGCCTGTTCGCTCAACCACGACAGGCCCGCCCAGTGGCACAACAGGACCAAGGCCAGCAACAACGCGTGCGGTCTGAATTTCATAGCCGGCAGCGCGGCCGCGATCGATTGACCGGCCAGAACAAATGGTTCAATGTCACAAGTCCGATCTTATGCAGTTTGCGCGGCCCCAGCTGCTATGGCTATTAATCGGCCAAACCGATAGAAAAACATCGTCCTTGAACGAATTTGAAAAATCTGCGGGCTATAAAGCCCAGTCGTACTCGATCGTCACCGGCGCGTGGTCCGAGAACTTTTCGCCCTTGTAAATTTCCACTGAACGAGCACCCTGCGCCAAAGCCTCGGTCGCCAGGTGGTAGTCCAGCCGCCAACCGACGTTCTTGGCATAGGCCTGGCCGCGGTTGCTCCACCAGGTGTAGGCTTCATCGGTAGCGGTGGGGTGCAGGTGACGGTAGACGTCGATCAGACCGCCCTCGTTCAACAACTTGCTCATCCAGGCGCGCTCTTCGGGCAGGAAGCCCGAGTTCTTCTGGTTGCTGCGCCAGTTCTTCAGGTCGATCTGCTGGTGCGCCACGTTGACGTCGCCGCACAGGATGAACTCGCGCTCGCCCTTGAGCTGCGCCAGATGCGGATAGAACTCGTCGAGGAAGCGGAACTTGGCCTGCTGGCGCTCCTCTCCGGACGAGCCGCTCGGAAAATAGCAGCTGATGATGGAGCGCCGCGCGCCGGGTGTGTCAAAGCGCAGCTCGACGTAGCGTCCCTCGGCGTCAAACTCATGCGAGCCATAGCCGACCCGCACATCGCTTGGCTCGTGCCGGGTGTAGACGCCAACGCCCGAATAACCCTTCTTCTGCGCAAAATGAAAATAACCGCGCAGACCGGCCAATGCCTCGAAGCGTCCCTGGACATCGGCGGCTTGCGCCTTGATCTCCTGCACGCAAATACAATCGGGACTGACTTTGGCCAGCCAGGGCTCCAGGCCCTTGGTCGTCGCGGAGCGGATGCCGTTGAGGTTGATGCTGCTTAATTTGAACAAGTAATTCTCTATGTGTTAAATGTGACTAAAGTTAGTGATCGCTTTCGCTACACACGTTTATTAATGCGGTTGTTATTCACAATATTTCTACTTTATACAAATTGCTCTTTCGTCATTTTACATAGACAATTACAAATCGTGAAGCGTAACAAAATTGACGTTTTCATTGACGATCTCGGTTGCTATTTATAATTATCTACGTTAAACTAATAACGTAGAGTGTAACAAAAACGTGACAAAAACGCACTAAAAACACATCATATGAGCAAGAACAACGGTCTGTTGCTGCGTAACGAGATTTGGCATATGCGCTTCACGGTCAAGGGCGTACTCGTTGCGGAGACGACGCACACGGCGAATAGGCGTGAAGCTGAGCAAATTCTTGCTAAGAGAAAGGCAGAACTGATACGCGACGTAGTTCTCGACGATAAGCGTATGGTGTCGTTTCATACGGCAATTGCTCTCTTCATTAAGTCACGTGGTACGGCTTCGGCAAAGAATAATGCTGAGTACAACTTACGGCAATTCAGAGAAATTGCCGATAAGGCAATTAAACAAGTAGAAAAGCACGAAATTCAGGCTGTAATTGAGAAACGCAAAGCCGCTGGAATAAAGCTATCTGTAATTGATTTACATATTCGCTACTGGAATGCTTTTGTAAATTGGTGTGCTATACAAAAGTATCATAATTGCGGGAAATTGGAAAATGTTAAGCCTAATGCTGGTAAAACGAGATGGCTAACAATGGAGGAACAAACGAAATTACTAGCTGTTCTGGACCCAAACGCAAAGTACAGAAACAAGAGCGAATACATTGCGAAATGTAAGCAAGACAATTACGACTTAACGGTGTTATTACTGGATACTGGAATGCGATTTATGGAAGCAGCTAGTATGTTATGGACGCAAGTTGATCTGGATAAACGTCATATTTACGTAACACGCAGCAAAGGTGGAAATCACACAACACTTACAATTACAGCAAGGCTAAAGGAAATATTTGAGAGAAGGAAATCTAACGGTAGCGATGAGATTTTCCCGACAAAATTTGGCAAAAATAGAAGTGCTGGTTGGATGACTCCCGCAGTAAAAAGAGCAAAACTAAGCACAATAAATGGGAATGTTACCCCACACGTATTGCGTCACACGTTCGCAGCAACAATGATACAGAACGGAATGGGTTTAGGAGAAGTACAGCATCTTCTTGGTCATCAGAATATTGCGATGACGACACGTTATGCTCATTTCGTAAAGCAAGATGCCTCAGATAAAGCAGCGGCAATACTGGATAACTTAAATCAGTTAAGCGCTGCTTACGCAAATAAATAGTTATCACTTATTGGTTGTCAGCATCGAGGTATTTGCTTTTTGTACAGCTTGTTGAGCTTTCACTAACTTCTGCCTGGCGCGTTCTTTTTTCTCGTTACTCGAAATCAGCGCCTTTTGATCAGCAAAACTCTTCAGTTTTAGTTGATCAGAATTCATAACTTTTGTTCCAAACTCCTCGCTCAGACACACGTTATAAACACTGGAATCTCCAAATATAGCTGAGAGCAATTGCTCCGCTTGAGAAATTCCATCTGCGTGAATTGGTGCTTTTACAACGGATGTACCGTTAGATGTTTTAACTCTAACGGTAGCAACAAATAGTGGGATTAAGTTAGTGACTTCAGAAATCTTCATCAACTATTTATCATAGCTGACGAAGACAAATAGTAAGTCATTTAGCAAACGCAGCGCGAAGCTTTGCGCTGGCATTGTTGATCGCATCATCAAGTTCTCCACTTTCGACAGAATTCTTAAGCAAGGTTAAGGTCGGTAGAAGCTCGGAAGCCGAAGTGAGTTCTATTGCGTTGGCGCCCTTACTATTCAGCAAAAGTGTCGTAGTTCCGTAGCGAAGTGATAAGTTTATCTTCCCGCTATCACTGGTCCAAAACCATTCTTTAACGCGCTTACTACATTCTGAGGACGTGCGCTCACCTGTTTCGCTATTCTTAATCCACTTCATTCTCTTAGCGAGATACGTCTGACCAGTGGATTGCGCTGTTACAAGTGCGATTTGCTCATTTATCTTTGAGCAAAGATTAGAACGACGGATGATGATAGGGCTAGTTTTGCGCTGACTTTTAGCTGTAATAAATTTCAGTTTTGAGAATACAGACATACAAATCTCCGGTTAATTAAGAACTTCGAATGTACTGCCGTCTGGATTTTTATACAACCTAAGGAAAAATATTTCATTTCCTTTGATTTCGACTAAATAGATGTATGGAACTAAAGGAAATACGAGAGCAAATCACTCAAAAAGGCTATGGATACGTCTCTCTAAAGGACGTGCTTGTCGAATGGCTATCGGGAGGATTGGAGGCTAACTTCGACTTTGGCTTGACTTTGATGCCGAAAAAGGTCTTCTACAAGTCGGTACCACGGAGAAAGGCGAACGGCGACACGGAAATTTTCAGACACTTAAACAGAATAGAACTTGAGGATGCTGGTAAAAGATTTATGGATTTGCTGAACAAACTGGTCTATAAGCAAGCGTATAAGCGATTTAACAGGCGTTTGGACATAGTTATGATCATCGAAGGCGCGGATGAATTGATTGACTTACATACGCACTTCGCTGTTAGGAAGCCAACAGAAATGAGTATAAAAGATTTTGTTAGGTTGGTGAGAAAGGCTCTGGAGATGAGTGGAGAATTTGAGATACAAAACCCGAACTACAAATCTGATACAGATTGCCTTAGTGATAGATTTAGGTACAAGTTGGATTTGATCGACAGCGAGTGGCTGTCTTACATTACAAAAAAACTTGATCGTAGAGAATTCAGAAATCTTTACTTGATCTAGGTTAAGCATTCCTGTCCAGAGTGACGCTTGCGGTTGATGACGATAAGCATTGTCTAGTGCTTAATTAGCGTAGCTTTGTCTAAAACAAACTGGATCTGATGCTATCGAGATTAAACTGATAAAAGCAGCGAGATATACGGACAGAGACAAAGAACGCAAGCAAAGCAGATCGACAGGAGCACGTCGGAACCAAGCTATAGACGACAAACGACACGATCGGAACGCTGCTATAGCTTTAGCAAGATTGCGAAGCGTATAGGGTCTCTTTCAGCTCTACGTGGAAGTCATACAACTGCGTAGGTAGATGGTTCTGTAAATATAAGGTAATTCATATTAGCTTTGATTATCGCTAAATATGAGATCACATCGTTGATTTTATTGAGGTTTTTTAATGCGACTAATCAGGCAAAAAAAGGTAGGAAAAAAATACAAAAGGTATTACGCTAAAGTCATTGATATTCTTACATTTAGGAGAACAAAGATGACTAAGCAAGCGAAAACACTTACGACGCAGGAACTGCGTCGTGTTCTGGATTACATCTCAACACGAAAGCACGCGGCAAGAAACAGGGCGATGCTGCTGACGATGTTTTATGGTGGTCTTAGGGTAGGAGAAACGGCAAGCTTGCGCTTCGAAGATGTTTTGGATTCTGACGGAAAGGTACGCAAGGAAATTCGGCTTGACGCGGATCAGACGAAAGGTCGGCAAGGACGAGTGGTCTATGTATGCGACAAGCTGAGCAAGGAGCTTGAGAGATACATCGCACAGGTTCCGTCAAAGGAACCCAGCGCGAAGCTGTTCTATACGCAAAAACGCGAGACAGACGGATTTTCGGCGAACACGCTTACGCAACTTTGGCACTATCTATTTCGCAATGCGGGAATCGAGGGCGCTAGCAGTCACTCGCCGCGAAGGACATTTATCACAAATTTAGCTGCGAAAGGCGTAGGCGTTAGAGTGCTTATGAATTTGGCTGGTCACAAGCACATCGGAACAACTCAGGCGTATATCGACGTAAATGACGAAATGCTACGCAAGGCGGTCGAACTGATTTAGGTAACTTTAACGGTCTTCTTAACTGCTTTTCTCGGCACTTTCGGTGCGCTCGGGTCTTTGGCTACACGTGCTTTACGTGACTTTAGCAGACCTTTAAAGTCGCTCGTCTTAAATCCAAAGAGCTTGATCTTCTCTTTTATGTCTTTAAGGACTTCAGATTTCTCTTGGATCATCGCTGTCTTTAGCTCGGCTTCTAGCTTTTTCTGCTGGGCAATGATTTCTGTAACACGCGACATAGTTGGCTCCATTTGAGGTTTGTACTCTGGCACTATAGCGGGTATAGTGTGATCAGGCAAGGGGACAACTATGATGTCGCGTTTATCGTCAGTAGAAGTGAAGAGACGGCTACAGGCTTTTTCGAAGCAGTTCAGGGATGCGCAAAACGAACAGCGTGAGGGCACTCTGTTCTGGGCTGCTTTTTACAATTGCTTTGGTATATCGGCGTACGAGGCTACCATTTTTGAGGAACAGGTTAAGAAGCTGAATGGCGGCAGAGGTCGCATTGATAGCTTCATTCCAGGCTTACTGATCGTTGAGCACAAGAGCAGAGGCAAGGACTTGGTCGCTGCTTATGCTCAAGCTTCGGAATACTTCTTGGCGCTGAAACCAGAGGAACGACCAAAATATCTCATTACAAGTGACTTTGGGAGAATTGTCTTACACGATTTAGCAGCGAAACAGACAAACGAAACTAGCATCGAGGATTTGCCGAAAAATGCTGGTTGGTTTAAATTCTTGGTCGAGGGTAAGCAAGAGGTAGTTCTGGAAGAACGTGAGATAGACAGAAGTGCCGCTTACACAATTTCTAAGCTACACGAAGCACTAATACAGATCAATTTTAAGGGTAGGGATTTAGAGGTATTTCTGACACGTTTGCTCTTCTGCTTATTTGCGGACGACACGGGAATATTTGGGGATAACGGACAATTTCGGCGTTTCGTTGAAGGTGCTAAAGAGGATGGCAGCAACGTGGGACAGCTTATTGGCGAGCTTTTCGACGTGCTGAATACGGCAGAAGCGGACAGACTGATTACGCTTGAGGACAATCTAAAGGCATTTCCGTACATAAATGGTAACTTGTTTTCTGAACGAACAAGAATTCCGGTTTTTAATGTGGAGCTGCGGGACTTATTGATTTCTTGTGCGACTTTGGATTGGAGTGGAATTTCGCCCGCGATTTTCGGCGCAATGTTTCAGGGTGTGCTTGAGAAGCATAACGAACACGAAAAAAGGCAGGCAACAAGGAGAGAATTGGGGGCGCACTATACGAGCGAAAGAAATATTTTGCGCGTGATTGGTCCGCTATTTCTGGACGAATTTCGAGGCGAGTTCGAAGCTGCGAAGCGCACAAATAGCAAGAGCAGACTAAAGGTTTTGTATGAGAAACTGCCAAGTTTTAAGTTTCTGGATCCAGCTTGTGGGTGCGGAAACTTTCTTGTAATCGCTTATAGGGAAGTGAGAAAACTT
>CAIKMZ010000069.1 GCA_903828665.1 uncultured beta proteobacterium | reverse complement strand
CCAGCGCTTTGCCATCGGGCTTCCTTCAGACTCGCAGTCACCCGCGAAACCCTTGCCTCTGGCTAACTCTTCCCCTTGCCGGGCGAGTAGAGGACTTTCACCTCCAAGTAGGTGCGCCCTGCCGGGCGCACCACAAAAAAATGCCGCGCAGCCATCGAAATACTGCGCGGCATTGTTCATCGTCAATCGACCTGAACGGGGCAGATCAATTCCTCAACTGAAAAAGCTCTTGAGGCGGTTGGTCCAGCTGTCGCCGCTGGGCAGATGCTTGCTGCCGCCCTTCTTCAGGGACTCGTCGAGCTCGCGCAGCAGCTTGCGCTGGTGTTCCGTGAGCTTGACCGGCGTTTCCACCGTGATGTGGCAGTACAGGTCGCCGGGATAGCTCGAGCGCACGCCCTTGATGCCCTTGCCGCGCAGCCGGAACTGCTTGCCGGTTTGCGTGCCCTCGGGGATGTCGATGGCGGCCTTGCCGGCCAGGGTCGGGACGTCGATCTCGCCGCCAAGGGCGGCCGTGATCAGGCTGATCGGAACGGCGCAATGGATATCGTCGCCGTCGCGTTCGAAGATGTCGTGCTTCTTGAGCCGGATCTCGATGTAAAGGTCACCGGGCGGACCGCCGTTGGTGCCGGGCTCGCCGTTGCCGGCGCTGCGGATGCGCATGCCGCCGTCGATGCCGGCCGGAATCTTGACCTCCAGCGTCTTCTGCCGCTTGATCTTGCCCTGGCCATGGCACGCGGTGCAGGGGTCGGGAATCACCTTGCCGGCGCCACGGCAGGTCGGGCAGGTCTGCTGTACGCTGAAGAAACCCTGGCGCATCTGCACCGCGCCGGAGCCGTTGCAGGTGCCGCAGGTCTTGGCCTGAGTGCCGGGCTTGGCGCCGCTGCCATGGCAGACATCGCAGCTGTCCCAACTCGGAATGCGGATCTGGGCATCCTTGCCCAGCGCCGCTTCTTCGAGCGTGATCTCCATCGCGTAGCTGAGGTCGCCGCCGCGATACACCTGGCGCCCGCCGCCACCGGCGCGGCCGCGCCCCTGACCGAACATGTCGCCAAAGATATCGCCGAACGCTTCGGCAAAACCGCCGTAGCCTTCGGCACCCGGACCGCCGCGCATGTTGGGGTCGACGCCGGCGTGACCATGCTGGTCGTAGGCGGCCCGCTTTTGCGGGTCCGACAGCATCTCGTAGGCCTCTTTCGATTCCTTGAATTTCTCCTCCGCCACCTTGGACGAGTCGCCTTGGTTGCGGTCAGGGTGATGCTTCATCGCGTGCTTGCGATAGGCCTTCTTGATTTCTTCGTCGGAGGCGTTCTTCGGAACGCCCAGGACTTCGTAGTAGTCTCTTTTAGCCATGGTCTTTCAATGCCCGGTTTCAATACGAACGCCGCGTTGAACCTTTGAGGTGTCCAACGCGGCGCCTGTCAACAATGTTCAGAACAGTGTTCAGCCCAAGGTCTTAGCCCTTCTTGACTTCCTTTACCTCGGCATCGACCACATTGTCGTCGGCGGCGTGGGACGCGGCGCCTTGCGCGCCTGCGGCGTCGCCCGCACCGGCATTGCCGGTGGCTGCCGCCTCGGCCGCCTGTTTGGCCTGCATGTCTGCGTACATCTTCTCGCCGAGTTTCTGGCTGACCGTTGTCAGGGCCGTGTTCTTGGCCTCAATGCCGGCCTTGTCGTCGGACTTGATGGCGTCTTCAACTTCCTTGATCGCGGCTTCGATTTTTTCCTTCTCGCCGGCGTCGAGCTTGTCGCCGCACTCGGTCAGGCTCTTCTTGACGCTGTGCACATTGGCATCGGCCGTATTGCGGGCCTGCACCAGTTCGAGCTTCTTCTTGTCGTCGGCGGCGTTGAGCTCGGCGTCCTTGACCATCTGCTGGATCTCGGCTTCGCTCAGGCCCGAATTGGCCTTGATCGTTATCTTGTTTTCCTTGCCGGTGCCCTTGTCCTTGGCGCCCACATGCAGGATGCCGTTGGCGTCGATGTCGAACGACACCTCGATCTGCGGCGTGCCGCGCGCTGCCGGCGGAATGCCTTCAAGGTTGAACTCGCCGAGCATCTTGTTGCCGGCGGCAATTTCACGCTCGCCCTGGAACACCTTGATCGTCACGGCCGGCTGATTGTCGTCAGCGGTCGAGAAGGTCTGGGCGAACTTGGTCGGGATGGTCGTGTTCTTGGTGATCATCTTGGTCATGACGCCGCCGAGGGTTTCGATGCCCAGCGAGAGCGGTGTCACGTCGAGCAGCAGCACATCCTTGCGGTCGCCCGAAAGCACCTGGCCCTGGATCGCGGCACCGACGGCAACCGCCTCATCCGGGTTCACGTCCTTGCGTGGTTCGCGGCCGAACAGTTCCTTGACCTTTTCCTGCACCTTGGGCATGCGCGTCATGCCGCCGACCAGGATCACGTCGTTGATATCGCTGACGCTGACGCCGGCATCCTTGATCGCCGTGCGGCATGGGCCGATCGTGCGTTCGATCAGTTCTTCCACCAGCGATTCGAGCTTGGCGCGCGTGAGCTTGATGCTCAGGTGCTTCGGGCCCGAGGCGTCGGCTGTGATGTAGGGCAGGTTGATGTCGGTCTGCGCGCTGCTGGAGAGCTCGATCTTGGCCTTTTCGGCGGCTTCCTTCAGGCGCTGCAGGGCCAGCACGTCCTTGCCCAGATCAACGCCTTGCTCTTTCTTGAACTCGGCAATGATGAAGTCGATGATGCGCTGGTCGAAATCTTCGCCGCCCAGGAAGGTGTCGCCATTGGTCGAGAGCACTTCGAACTGCTTCTCGCCATCGACGTCGGCAATCTCGATGATGGAGACGTCAAACGTGCCGCCGCCGAGGTCATAGACGGCGATCTTGCGGTCGCCCTTTTCGTTCTTGTCCAGGCCGAAGGCCAGTGCCGCTGCGGTCGGCTCGTTGATGATGCGCTTGACATCGAGACCAGCGATGCGTCCGGCGTCCTTGGTGGCCTGGCGCTGGGCGTCGTTGAAGTAGGCCGGCACCGTGATGACGGCTTCCGTGACCGCTTCGCCGAGGTAATCTTCAGCCGTCTTCTTCATCTTGCGCAGGATGTCGGCGCTGACCTGCTGCGCGGAAATCTGCTTGCCGCGCACTTCAACCCAGGCGTCGCCGTTGTCGGCTGCCGCAATCTTGTAGGGCATCAGGTCGATGTCCTTCTGGACTTCCTTCTCGACGAACTTGCGGCCGATCAGGCGTTTGACCGCGTACAGCGTGTTCTTCGGGTTCGTCACGGCCTGGCGCTTGGCCGAGGCGCCGACCAGCACTTCGCCATCTTCCTGGTAGGCGACGACGGACGGCGTGGTGCGCGCGCCTTCTGCGTTTTCGATGACCTTGGGTGTGTTGCCCTCCATGACGGAGACGCAGCTGTTGGTGGTGCCCAAGTCAATACCGATGATTCTTCCCATGATCTACTCCAGTGTTCAGATGTTTTTGAGTTGTGGATAACTTGAACGATTTCAAGTCAGAAAAAGTAATTATTTGGGCGCGGCGACCGTGACCAGCGCCGGGCGCAGCACGCGCTCTGCAATGGAATAGCCCTTTTGCAGCACCGTGACCACGGTGTTGGCCTCCAGCTCGGAGGGTACAACGCTGATCGCCTGCTGCTGATGCGGATCGAACTTGCTACCGGCAGCCGGGTTGATGACGACGACCTTGTTGCGCTCAAGTGCGGCGAGCAACTGGCGCAAGGTGGCCTGCGCGCCTTCGCGGATCTGCTCGGTGGTCGCATCGGCCAGCCCGAGGCCGGCTTCCAGACTGTCCACCACGGGCAGCAGGCTGTCGGCAAAGCCTTCGACGGCGAACTTGCGGGCCTTTGAAATCTCTTCCTCGGCGCGGCGCCGGGCGTTGTCGGCCTCAGCCTTGGCGCGCAGGAACTGGTCCGCCAGCGTGGCGCTCTTGGCCTGAAGCTCGGCCAGATCGGCCTGCGCGCGAGACAGCGCGTCGGCTTCGTCCGCCGCAGGCATCGCGTTCAGTTCTTCTGGGCTTGGCTGGGGGCCGGATTGGGTTTGGGTCGGGTTGGAGTGGTTGTCAGACATGCAAATACACCAGATTGTTGACTGTTATGCAGTCGAAATGGGGGCGGCCACCGGCAATTCAAGAGCGTGCGCGAGGCACACTCGAAACCGGGCACCGGATGATCCGGCGCACCGCGGGCAGCAGCAGGATTTAGTTCGAGACGCCGAGCAGTTCGACGTCGAACTTGAGCGTGGCATTGGGCGGAATCACGCCGCCGGCGCCGCGTGCGCCGTAGCCGAGGGCCGCCGGGATGATGAGCGTGCGCGCGCCACCGACCTGCATGCCGGCCACGCCTTCGTCCCAACCCCGGATCACCATGCCGGCACCGAGCGAAAACACGAACGGGTCGTTGCGGTCCTTGCTCGAATCGAACTTCTTTCCCTGGACGCCGTCGTTGTAAAGCCAGCCGGTGTAATGGACGGTGACGCTCTGGCCCTTGGTCGCCGTTGCGCCAGTGCCGACGAGAGTGTCTTCGTATTGCAGGCCGGAGGCGGTGGTTGTCATGTGGAGTCCTTGTGTGCTACTGAATAGATAGCTGGACGGCCTCATTGGAGGAGGCCGAATCCAGAAAAGCTGAAATTATGCCAGCAGACGACGTGTCTAAGCCGCGCTCTGGCGTGCCGCTGCCTGTTCAGTGGCTTTGCGTGATTGCGTGGATGCCCATTTGAGCGCAAATGCGGGGAGGTCGGCCAGGCGTTTGAGCAGATCGGCCCCGGCAGCCGTGACAACGTAGCCACTCTTGCCGTGGCTGACCAGACCTGCCTTGCGCAGTTCCTTGATCCGCGTATTCAACGTGTTGGGCGTGATGCCGCCAACGCTGTCCTGGAGCAGACGAAAGGTCTGCGCATGCCCGTCTTTCAGAGCCCAGAGCACCCGGATCGCGTAGCGCGACTCCAGCAAGCCCAGCAACTGGCTGACGGCGGCATTTTCCTTGGCACTCATTGAATTGACTCTCCTCGAAGCTCACACTGTTTGTCGGGTACATCGACGCCGGTAGAGGCGGTCATGTGGCTCCGGTACCCGCAGCTGTTTTTTGACGCGAGCCGAAACTATAACGCAGATCTCACTCTGCTCCTACTTTTATAGCTTGTAGATTACTGAAGTTGATCCAGGCCGAAGCGCTTTTGCAGTTTGCGGTCGAGCATGCGGATCGGCAGCCAGCGCTTGAGCAAGGGTAGCCGCGTGCTCTGGGCGCCGGTGCGGCATACCGGTGCCGGATCCGCGCGCAGCAGGTGATCAACCACCTCACGGGTGAAGGCCTCGACCGGTGTTGCACCGCGTTGCGACGCCTTGGCACGCCCGAGCACGAAGCGCGCGATCGGCGCGTAGAGCGAGCCCTCGGGCAGCTTGACATGGGCGGCGCCGGTGGCACCAAAGTTCGAGGCGATGCCGCCGGGCTGGATGGTGACGACGTGCAGGCCCATCGGTGCCAGCTCCATGCGCATGGCGTCCGACAAGGCGTGCAGGGCGGCCTTGCTGGCGCAGTAGACGCCGGCAAACGGCGTCGTGACGACGCCTGAAATGCTCCCCATGTTGGCAATGCAGGCGGCCGCGCTCTTGCGCAGCAGGGGCAGTGCGGCGCGCGTGAGCACGACCGGTGCAAACACATTGGTTTCGAACTGCTCGCGCAGATCGGCCAGATCGGTGTCCATCACGGCGCCGAACTGGCCGTAGCCGGCGTTGTTGATCAGAATATCAAGATGCCCGGTCTCGCCCTGCACGGCGGCCAGGGCGCTCGCCATGCTGGCCGCATCGTTCACGTCAAGTGCCAGCGTGCGCAGGCCCTTGGCCTTAAGTTCGGCCAATGCCTCAACGCGGCGTGCAGTGGCATAGACCCAGTGCCCGCGGCTGTGGAACTCCAGCGCCAGCGCGGCGCCGATGCCGCTCGAGCAGCCCGTGATCAGGATGATTTTTTGATTGCTCATGTTCAGCTTGTCTCGCTTGCTTGTTTTGGTTGCGCCTCAGGATGCAGGCATGGCGCCGGTGTCCCTTGTCGCGCCCGTGATGGAAAAATCTTAACACCGGGGCTGTCGACGACTCCTGCGCGAGCAGACAATAGGCGGCATGGGCCGCAATTCAAGGGCCTGTCAAGCCGGCAACCGGGTGCACACCATGAATAACATCGAGTCCATGAAGCGTCGCCAACTGCTCCATCTTCTGTGCGCCGGCGCGCCCAGCCTGTGGCTGCCGCACAGGGCCTGGAGTCAGGTGCGCCTGCTCGATTCACCGTTCACACTGGGCGTCGCCAGCGGCTCGCCCAGCTCGGATTCGGTCGTGCTTTGGACGCGTCTGCACAGCCGCAGCGTGTTGAGCGCGCGCGAGCCGATTGCGCTGCGTTGGGAGTTGGCGCATAACGAGCACTTCACGCGCCCGGTGCAAAGCGGGCAGACCCTGGCCGATTCGCAACTGGCGCATGCCGTGCATGTGGAGGTGAACGGCCTGGATTCGGATCGCTGGTATTACTACCGCTTCATGGTCGGCGATGCCGTCAGTCCGGTCGGGCGCACGCGCACCTTCCCGAAACCGGATGCGGTGGTGGACCGCTTGCGGCTGGCCTACGCATCGTGCCAGAAGTGGGAGGACGGCTATTTCACGGCCTGGCGCCACATGCGCGACGAGAACCTGGACGCCGTGATGTTCCTCGGCGACTACATCTACGAATACCCCGGCACCGGCAGCAAACTGCGCACGCCGGGAGGCGGGTGGGCCGTGAGCCTGGACGACTATCGGTGGCGCTATGCGCAGTACCGGGGCGATGCCGATCTGCAGGCCATGCACGCGGCGTGTCCTTGGCTGCTGACCTGGGACGATCACGAGGTGCAGAACGACTACGCGGGTCTGCAGGCCGGCAACAGCGGCGCCTTCGACCCTGCGAATCCGGCCAATTTTGCAACCCGTCGCGCCGCGGCCTACCAGGCTTGGTACGAGCACATGCCGGTTCGCTCGTCGGTCCTGCTGCAGGGCTTGGCGGGGCTGCAGCTTGGCGCCGAGATGCGCATCTACCAACGCCTGGAATACGGCCGACTCGCGTCCCTTTATTTGCTCGATGCGCGGCAGTACAAGGACCCGCAGGCCTGCAACAAGGGGGATGCCGTGGGCTCGAGCCGGGTCAACCCGGGCACTTGTGCGCCGTGGCAGGATCCGCGGCGCAGCCTGTTGGGCCAACAGCAGGAACGCTGGCTGTACCAGGAGTTCGCGAGCGCGCGTTCACGCCAGACGCGCTGGAATGTGATCGGCCAGCAGACCTTGCTCGGTGAGCGCCGTTTCAGGACCGCCGCTGGATACAGCCTCTGGAACGATGGCTGGGATGGCTACAGCGCCGCGCGCAGCCGCCTGACCGATTCACTGCGCCAGCAGCAGGTCGCCAACCCGGTCGTGCTCGGGGGTGATGTGCACGAAAACTGGGTCGGCCATGTTAAGGCCGACTACGCGGATCCGGCCAGCGCCAGCGTCGGTGTCGAGTTCTGCGGCACCAGCATCACCTCACGCACCGGCGGCGCTGCGAAGACGGCCGAGATCCTCACCGACAACCCGCACTTTGTTTTTGCCGACGCACAGCGCAAGGGCTATGGCGTGGTGGAGTTCACGCCCGATCAACTCGCGACGACCTTGCGCGTGGTCGATGACGTCATGCGGCAGGACACGCGCATCGCAACCCTGGCCCGCTTCACGGTGCAGGCCGGGCGGCCCGTGCTCGAGCGAAGCTGAGCCGCAGGATCAGACCGCGGCCAGTGCCTGTTCCAGGTCTTCGAGCAGATCGTCGATGTGCTCGATGCCGACCGACAGGCGCACCATGTCGGGCTTGACGCCGGCCTTGGCCAGTTCTTCCGCGTTGAGCTGGCGGTGTGTCGTTGATGCCGGGTGGCAGGCCAGCGATTTGGCGTCGCCGATGTTCACCAGCCGTGTGAACAGCTGGAGCGCATCTTGAAACCGGGCGCCGGCTTCTAGGCTGTCACTGGCCTTCAGGCCGAAGCTGATGATGCCCGAGGCGCGGCCGCCCATGTACTTGCTGACCAGCGCGTGGTCGTTGTGGTCTGGCAGACCGGCGTAGTTGACCCAGCTCACCTTGGCGTGGGACTTCAGATGCCGAGCAATGCGCAGCGCGTTGTCGCAGATGCGGTCCATGCGCAGGGGCAGGGTCTCGATGCCTTGCAGAATCTGGAACGCGGCCATCGGGCTCAGGGCGGCGCCCATGTTGCGCAGCGGCACGACGCGGGCGCGACCGATGTAGGCGGCAGCACCGAGCGCTTCGGTATAGACGACGCCGTGGTAGCTGACGTCGGGTTCGTTGAGGCGCTTGAAGCGCTCCTTGTGCTCGGCCCACGGGAACTTGCCTGAATCGACAATGACGCCGCCAATCGTCGTGCCGTGCCCGCCGAGGTACTTGGTCAGCGAGTGCACCACGATGTCGGCACCATGTTCGAAGGGACGGCACAGATACGGGCTGGCCACCGTGTTGTCGACAATCAGCGGCACGCCATGAGCATGGGCGACGGCCGCCAGTGCTGCCAGATCGGTGACGTTGCCCAGCGGGTTGCCGACCGATTCGCAATAGACGGCCTTGGTGCGCGCATCGATCAGTTTGGCGAAGGAGGCCGGATCGCGGTAATCCGCAAAGCGCACCTCGATGCCCATTTGCGGGAAGGTATGGGCAAACAGGTTGTAGGTGCCGCCGTACAGCGTGGAGGCCGAAACAATGTTGTCGCCGGCCTCGGCGATCGTTTGAATCGCGTAGGCAATGGCCGACATGCCGGAGGCCACCGCCAGCGCGCCGATGCCGCCTTCCAGCGCGGCCACGCGCGCTTCCAGCACCGCATTGGTCGGATTCATGATGCGGCTGTAGATGTTGCCCGCAACTTTCAGGTCGAACAGGTCGGCGCCGTGCTGGGTGTTGTCGAACGCGTAGGCTACCGTCTGGTAGATTGGCACGGCGACGGCTTTTGTCGTGGGGTCTGGCGTGTAGCCGCCGTGGACGGCGATCGTTTCGATTTTCATGGGTCGGTTCCTGTGCAAAAGAGGTGTCGCATCTTAGCCGCCCGGCAGCGGTGGCCATAGACCGAGTTTTCATATCGATATGCGTTCAAATCGGCCCGTTTGGTCGCCTGCGGCCGGGTCGACTTGGCAAGCAAGGCAATCGATATGACGCGCTTCAGATCAGGGGCGCAGCAGCGTGAGCAGGCGATCAAGTCCGCCGGTATTGATGCAGACATGGGCGGCTTCACGCACGGCCGGCTTGGCGTGGTAGGCCACCGACAGACCGGCTTCACCCATCATCGGCAGGTCATTGGCGCCGTCGCCCATGGCCACGGCCTGCTTGGGGCTGATGCCGAGCAGTGCGCAAGTTTCCAGCAGCATCTTGCGCTTCTCGGCGCCGTCGCAGATGTCGCCCCAGCTCTGATTCAGCATGCGGCCGGTGAGCCGGCCGTCCTGCAGTTCCAGCTGGTTCGAGCGCGTGTAGTCGATCCCCAGTTGATCGCGCACGCGGTCGGTGAAGTGCGTGAAGCCGCCTGACACCAACAGCACCTTGAGCCCGGCGTTCTTGCACGCGGCCACCAGTTCGGCGGCGCCCGGGTTCAGGCGCAGGCGCTCCTCGTACAGCCGGTCCAGGTCGGCCTGGCTGACGCCCTTGAGCAGGGCCACGCGCTGGCGCAGGCTTTCCTTGTAGTCGGCAATCTTTCCCTGCATCGCGGCTTCCGTGATGGCCGCCACTTCGGCCTTGCGGCCGACGGCATCGGCGATCTCGTCGACGCACTCGATGTTGATCAGGGTCGAGTCCATGTCAAAGGCGATCAGCTTGAAGTCGCTCAGGCGCAGCGGTGGCGCAATGCCGCGAATGACGAGGCCGGGGGCAATTTCTGTTGCTGTATTCATGCTGGCTTGCCCGCGTGCGCAGGCGTGGTTTCGGCTTTCGGTTGTCCCAGGGCGCGCAGGACATCGCGCACCATCTGCGAGCGGTCCCTGGCTTCGGGCAGGGCGCGCTCGATGCGCAGCTTCTCGCTGCCGGCGAGCTTGATGTGGCGGTTCTTCTGGATCATCTCGATGATGCGCATCGAATCAATCGGCGGATCCTTCTTGAAGGTGATGGTGATGACGCCGGGCGCGGCATCGACCTTGACGACACCGTAAGGCTTGGCCAGCACGCGCAGCCGGTGCACGTCGATCAGCGTCTGCGCCTGCGCCGGCAGCTTGCCGAAACGGTCGACGATTTCTTCCATCAGCGCGTCGATCTGGTCGGTGATCTTCGCCGTGGCGAGCTTCTTGTAGAACGACAGGCGCAAGTGGACGTCGCCGCAGTAGTCGTTGGGCAGGAGCGCCGGCGCGTGCAGGTTGATGTCGGTCGTGACATTGAGCGGACTGAGCAGATCGGGCTCGATGCCGGCTTTCAGGCAGCGCACGGCTTCGGCCAGCATCTCGTTGTAAAGCTGGAAGCCCACTTCGAGCATGTTGCCGCTCTGGTTTTCGCCGAGCACTTCGCCGGCACCGCGGATTTCCAGATCGTGCACGGCGAGATAAAAGCCCGAGCCGAGTTCTTCCATCTGCTGGATCGCTTCGAGGCGCTGGCTGGCCTGCTTGGTCAATCCCTGCAGATCAGGCACCATCAGGTAGGCGTAGGCCTGATGGTGGCTGCGTCCGACGCGCCCGCGCAGCTGGTGCAACTGCGCCAGGCCGAACTTGTCGGCGCGCGCCATGACGATGGTGTTGGCGGTCGGCACATCGATGCCGGTCTCGATGATGGTCGAGCACAGCAGCAGGTTGAAGCGCTGCGCCACAAAGTCGCGCATGACCGATTCGAGCTGGCGCTCGGGCATCTGGCCGTGGGCGACGGCGATGCGCGCCTCGGGCAGCAGCTCTTCGAGCTTGGCGCGGCGGTTCTCGATGGTCTCGACCTCGTTGTGCAGGAAGTAGACCTGGCCGCCACGCTTGAGCTCGCGCAGCACGGCCTCGCGGATCACGCCGTTGCCTTCGGTGCGGACAAAGGTCTTGATCGCCAACCGGCGCTGCGGCGCGGTGGCGATCACGCTCAGGTCGCGCAGCCCTTCGAGCGCCATGCCCAGCGTGCGCGGGATCGGCGTGGCGGTCAGCGTCAGCACATCGACCTCGGCGCGCAGCGCCTTCATGGCCTCCTTGTGGCGCACGCCAAAGCGGTGTTCCTCGTCGATGATGAGCAGGCCCAGGTTATGGAACTTAGTGCTCTGGCTCAGCAGCTTGTGCGTTCCGACCACGATGTCGACGGTGCCGTCAGCCAGTCCCTTGAGTGCTGCGGTGATCTCCTTGGCCGAGCGGAAGCGGCTCATCTCGGCGACCTTGACCGGCCACTTGGCAAAGCGGTCCACCAGCGTCTGGTAGTGCTGTTCGGCCAGCAGCGTGGTCGGTGCCAGCAGCGCCACCTGCCTGCCGCCGGTGATACCGATGAAGGCCGCGCGCAGCGCGACCTCGGTCTTGCCGAAGCCGACGTCGCCGCAAATCAGGCGGTCCATCGGGCGCGGGCTGATCATGTCCTGGATCACGGCGTGAATGGCTGCCTTCTGGTCGGCTGTTTCTTCAAAGCCGAAGTCGTTGGCAAAGGCCTCGTAGTCGGCCGGCGAATAGCGGAAGGCGTGGCCTTCGCGCGCGGCACGGCGTGCATAGATGTTGAGCAGTTCGGCGGCGCTGTCGCGCACCTGTTCGGCCGCCTTGCGCTTGGCTTTCTCCCACTGGCCCGAACCGAGCTTGTGCAGCGGCGCCTCGTCGGCGCTGACGCCGGTGTAGCGGCTGATGAGCTGCAACTGGCTGACCGGCACATAGAGCGTGGCCTTGTCGGCGTATTCGAGATGCAGGAACTCCTGAACCTCGGGTTCGCCGTCGGGCCGCCGGTTGCCCAGATCGAGGTTGATGAGACCCCGGTAGCGGCCGATGCCGTGCGCCGAATGCACGACCGGATCGCCGATGTTGAGTTCGCTCAGGTCCTTGATCAGCGCCTCGACGTCGCTGACCTGTTCCTGCTTCTTGCGCCGGCGCATGGTGGGCCCGGCGGCAAACAGCTCGGTCTCCGTGACGAAATCGATGCCCGCTTCGATCCAGGCAAAGCCGGTGTTCAGCGACGAGGTTGCCATGCCCAGCGGCTCGTCGCTGGCTTCAAACTCGGCGAGCGTTTCGAAGGAGGGGGGCGTCAGCTGGCTGGCGTGCAGAAAGTCGAGCAGACTGGTCTTGCGTCCTTCGCTTTCAGCCAGCACCAGCACGCGGTGCGCCGTGCTGCGCATGTGCGCCTTCAGACGCGCCAGCGGGTCTTCGGCGCCGCGCACCACGGTCAACTCGCCGAGCTTTTGGAAGTCGGCGCTGTCCATCACGTCGGCGATGGCCGGCCGGATGGCGAGTTGCGCGTGCTGGTTGACGCGGGCGTAGAACTGCTCGGTCGCCAGGAACAGGGCATCCGGGGGCAGGGTGGGCCGCTCGGGGTCGCCCTGCACCAGCCGGTAGCGCTCGCGCGTGTCCTGCCAGAAATGCTGGAACGCGCTCTCCAGGTCGCCGTGCAGAACGACGGTCGCGTCTTCGCCGAGGTAGTCGAAGACGGTGGCGGTCTCTTCGAAGAACAGCGGCAGGTAGTACTCGATGCCGGCCGTGGCCACGCCGTTGCCGATGTCCTTGTAGATGCGGCTGCGCGTCGGGTCACCCTCGAGCATCTCGCGCCAGCGGCTGCGAAAGCGCGCGCGCGCCGCGTCGTCCATCGGGAATTCACGGCCCGGCAGCAGGCGGACCTCGGGCACCGGGTACAGGCTGCGCTGGCTGTCGGGGTCGAAGGTGCGGATGCTGTCGATCTCGTCGTCGAACAGGTCGACGCGATACGGTACGTTGCTGCCCATCGGGAACAGGTCGATCAGCGAGCCGCGCACCGCGTATTCGCCGGGGCTGACAACCTGGCTGACGTGGCTGTAGCCGGCCAGCGTCAGCTGCGCCTTGAATTTGGCTTCATCGAGCTTTTGCTTGAGCTTGAAATGGAAGGTGTAGGCCGCCAGGAAGCCCGGCGGAGCCAGCCGGTAAAGCGCAGTGGTGGCGGGCACGATGACGACGTCGGCGCCGCTTTCCTTGTCGCGCTGGCTGATGCGCCACAGGGTCGCTAGGCGCTCGCTGATCAGGTCTTGGTGCGGTGAGAACGTGTCGTAGGGCAGGGTCTCCCAATCCGGAAACAGAACGCAGCGCAGCTCCGGTGCAAAGAACGCCATTTCGTCGATCAGGCGCTGCGCGTCGGTGGCGTCGGCGGTGACGATGGCGGTCAGCTTGCCCGCATTCTTCTCGCGCAATCCCAATTGGGCCAGCAGCAAGGCGTCGGCGGAACCGGTGGGTCGGGGGAGGGTGTAGCGTTTGCCGGGGAGAAGTTTGGGTAAATCCATGAAGGGCTTATTTTAGAATGGGCCTACACCCATGACTGATGCCCCTCCCAATTCCCCCACCCCAGTGCCGTCACCCGTTCGCTATTGGGCCTTGATCCCCTGCGCCGGAACGGGGTCACGCGCCGGTGCTGATGGCCCGAAGCAGTATCAGGCAGTGGCCGATCGGCCCATGGTCTTGCACACGCTCGCGGCCTTCGCTGCCGTCACCCGCCTGTCGAAGGTGCTGGTGGTCGTGGCGCCGGATGACGTGCTGTTCGAGTCGCTCGGCAGGGGCGCGTTGACCGTGCGCTGTGGCGGCGCCACCCGCGCCGCCAGCGTGTTCAATGGTCTTGCCGCGCTGCTGCGCCAAGGCGCGTCACGGCATGACTGGGTGCTGGTGCACGACGCAGCGCGCTGCCTGATCACGCCGGTGCAGATCGAAACCCTGATCGATGCCTGCTGCGACGACGAGGTAGGCGGTTTGCTCGCGCTGCGACTGCCCGACACGCTGAAGGTGGAAGCCGGGGGACGGGTCGTCGCGACGCTTGCGCGCAGCGACAAATGGCTGGCGCAGACGCCGCAGATGTTTCGCGTCGGCACCTTGATGGATGCCTTGGAGCAGGCTGGCCCGAGCGTGACCGACGAAGCCGGTGCCATCGAGGCCAGCGGCTTGCGACCGCTGCTGGTGCCGGGCAGCGCGCAGAATTTCAAAGTGACCTACCCGGAAGATTTTGCGCTGGCCGAAGCGATTTTGCAGGCGCGAGCAAGGAGCAGCGTATGAACTTCAGGATTGGCGAGGGCTGGGATGTGCACGCGCTGGTGGCGGGGCGCAAACTGGTCATCGGCGGCGTCGAGATCCCGTTTCATCTGGGCCTGCTCGGGCATTCGGACGCGGATGTGCTGCTGCACGCAATCACCGATGCGCTGCTCGGCGCGGCCGCCCTGGGCGATATCGGCATGCATTTCCCCGACACCGACGCGCGTTTCCAAGGGGCGGATTCACAGGTTCTTCTGACCGAAGCGGCACGCCGCGTGCGCGAGAGGGGTTTCGAAATCGGCAATGTGGACAGCACCGTGATCGCTCAGGCACCCAAGCTGATGCCGCACATCGCGGCCATGCGCGCCTGCATCGCGCGCGCGCTTGAGGTCGCCATCGATCAGGTCAACGTCAAGGCCAAGACCGCCGAAAAAATGGGGCCGGTCGGGCTTAGCCAGGCGATGGAGGCGCGTGCCATCGTGCTGTTGCGCCAGCAGCCCTCACTTCGATAGGGTGTAGAGCGGAATGTCTTTTTCGACGGACAGCGCATCGAGCGCCTGGCGCGTCATGCCCAGCAGGTAAGTGGCGATCGACTGATGCGTCGCTGGTGCGAGCATGCTCAGGATATTCGCATACGGCACTCCGGCCGCCGCGCAAATCGACTTGGCGAAATGCGGCTCCAGCGCCGCCACCGCGACGCGCCCGTCCTTGCACGGGTAGACGCGGTAGCCGGCATGGCCGCCGCCGACTGCGGCGCCGTCCTGCGTCAAGCCCCAGTTGCGCGGCAGGGCCAGATAGGCGGCGGCGTCCGACAGCGCGACTTCGATGTAACTGCCTTTGCCTTTTTGCCGCTGAACCATCAGCACCTGCAGGACGGCTTCGGAGGCCATGAGCGAGCCACCCATGTCGGCGTACAAAGTGGGCGGCAGATCGAGTCCGTTGATAAGACCGCTTTCCGCAAGATAGGTCAGATCATGACCGGGCTCTTCGGCGCGCACACCGGGCGCGCCGATGATGGCGACCTGCGACAGGGCCGGGTAACGCTTGTGCAGGGGCTTCCAGTCGAGCCCGAGTTTCGTCAGGGCCGAGGGTCTGAACGAAGTCAGCAGGACATGGGCTTTGGCCAGCTCGCGGTGCAGGGCCTTCTGGCCTTTGTCCGTTTTCAGGTCGGCAACGGCAATGCGCACGCCCTGGTGCAGCGTGTCGTAGGCCTTGCGGTTGTACAGCCCCATCGGGTCTCCCGAGGAACCGGGTGCAGACCCCGCAGGGGCGGGTGGTTCGAGCTTGACGCAAGAGGCGCCCATTTGCCGGCAGCGCATCAAGGCTGCCGGACCCGGCAGGTTCAGGGCCAGGCTGAGCACTCGCAGGCCCTTGAGCGGGAGCAGGGGTTTGATGCTGGAGTGGTTCATGTAGGATCGCCATGCCCATGCTGCATGGGTGGTATTTGAAATTGGGGTCCAATTTAACGCATGCTGCCAGCCGACGCTGTCGCTTACGCGCTTTTGCGAGATGTTCTCGCGATGTGGCGCGGTAGAATTCCCGCGATATCAGGCCGGTCTGGCCTGCAATTTTCTGTTTACCCTGGGCTTGCTTGGGCCGTCGGCCAAGAGGTTCGCCAGCGGAGCCAGAACCCCCGGGGACTTTGATGAAACGTGTGGATGACTTCCGGCTGACGTTCGGAAAAAAAAAGTTTGTGCCGATCATGATCGGGGGCATGGGCGTCGATATTTCAACCGCCGAACTGGCCCTTGAAGCGGCGCGCCTGGGCGGCATCGGGCATATTTCCGACGCCATGGTGACCGACGTGTCGGACCGGCTCTACCAGACCACTTTTGTCAAGAGCAAGCTCAAGCTCTACAAGGACAACGTCAAGAACTCGGACAAGTCAAAAGTCCAGTTCGACCTCGGCACGCTGGCCGAAGCAACCAAGCGCCACGTCGAAGCCACCATGTCGGCGAAACGGGGTGACGGACTGATCTTCGTGAACTGCATGGAAAAGCTGACCATGAACGCGCCGCGCGAGACGCTGCAAGTGCGCCTGGCGTCGGCGCTGGACGCCGGGATCGACGGCATCACGCTGAGCGCCGGCCTGCATTTCGGCTCGTTCGGCCTGATGGCAGAGCACCGCCGCTTTCGCGATGCCAAACTGGGCATCATCGTGTCGTCGGTTCGGGCGCTGCAGATCTTCCTGCGCAAGAACGCCAAGCTCGACCGTCTGCCGGATTACGTGATCGTGGAAGGTCCGCTCGCCGGCGGCCATCTCGGGTTCGGACTCGACTGGGCGCAATACAACCTGGCCGTCATCCTGGCCGAAGTCGTCCAGTACCTCAAGACCGAGCAGTTGTCGATCCCGGTTATCGCGGCCGGCGGCATCTTTACCGGCAGCGATGCCGTCTCCTTCCTGGAAAATGGCGCGGCGGCGGTGCAGGTTGCCACGCGTTTCACGGTGGCCAATGAATGCGGCTTGCCGGCCAAGGTCAAGCAGGAGTATTTTCGCGCCAGCGAGGACGACATCGTCGTCAACACCATTTCGCCAACCGGCTATCCGATGCGCATGCTCAAGGGTTCACCGGCCATTGGTGCGGGCATCCGGCCCAATTGCGAGGCCTACGGCTTTCTGCTCGACGGCAACGGCCATTGCGCCTACATCACGGCCTACAACCGCGAGGTCGCTTCGCACCCTGACAGCAAGATTGTTTCGGTGATGGACAAGACCTGTCTGTGCACGCACATGCGCAACTTCAACTTGTGGACCTGCGGGCATTACACATACCGCCTTAAGGACACGACGCACCGCCTCGAAGGGGGCAGCTACCAGACGCTGAGCGCCGAGCACATCTTCAAGGATTACCAGTTCAGCGTTGACCAGAAGATTGCCTTGCCGGCGCTGCCGGCCTGAGCCTCAGTCGATTTCAACGATCTCGGTCACGGCGAGGGCCGCGATGTCGCGCATCTTTTCGTTGCGCGGTGAGTCGAGGTCGATCAATTCCGAGACTCGGGAGTAGGTCGATTTGACGAACACTTCGCGCCGATCCTGATCCTGCCGGCGCACGCCGAAACGCACCTTGTTGCGTTCTTCGGTGGAGAGCTTTCCCATCAGGTTCTTAGTCGCCCACAGCGCGCCCTGGCGCGCAAAGTCCGACAGCCTGCCAGCGTGGTTGATGGTGTCGCCCAGCACCGTGAATTCGATCTTGGTCTCGATGTGAAAGACACCGAGCCATTCCTGGCCTTCATTCAGGCCGGTGTTCAGGTAAAGATCGTTCAGCCAGTTCTTGCGCAACTGCCACTCCTTGCTGATCTTGCGCATGGCGTCGCGAATCTGGTTGGCGCAGCACAGGGCGTTGTAGACATAGTTGCTGTCGGGTTGGGGGAAGAAGTAATAGACCATGCCGTCGCCGACATGCTTGCCGTGCGTGCCGTAGTAGCGCCGGAAGATCGGCTCCATCGTTGCCCATATCTGGTTGATCAGCTCGAAGTATTCTTCCGGCGGCAGTTCCGAGCAGATCCGGACCGAACTTTGCAGGTCCGCCACCATGACCGCCACATCGGTGAGAACGGGCAGGCGCTTCTTCAGCAGGTTGCGGATGACGTCGTCGCGCCGCTCCAGCATGCCCAGCAGGCCCCCGTGGCCGATGGCTTCGCTGGCAAATATCACCAGGATGCCCTCGCGAAAACGCGAGGCATAAACCCGGAAGTGTTCTTCCTTGCCGTCCGGCGTCGTCAGCGTCAGGGGCCAGTCCGAGATCGGGCTGCTGTGGCTGGCGGCGGCGCCGAGCGAGGGTATGCCGGCTGCGTCAGGTGCGCGCGTGCGGCCCATCTGCTGGTGCAACTGGAGGAAAGCCGCGCAATTCTGCGGGCTCCGGCCGAAGCGGCCCATGGCAAAGAAATCGGTAACGACGCGTTCCTTGGTATCCGCGGGCAGTTTCTCGAAAGATCCCAGCAAGCCGATGCGGGCTTCCTCGTTGTACCAGCTGAGCTCGAGCTTGTAGTTGAGCATGTAGGCCGGGCAAGGCAGTTTGTCGACGGTGAGCCGCAGCGGGCCGGTCTCGGCCGCCGCCGTGGCGTGGGCAGGCGTAGACGGTGACGCTTTGGCCGCTGGGCCGGCTTCGTCCGCAGCGGTCTGGACCGGCGCCGCCGTGGCAGCGACTGTGCCATTGACGGGCACCAGCAGACGAACGATGTCTGCCATGGCCATGCCTTGCTTCTTGCTTGACTTGATCTGTTCGATGCGCGCGAGCACCTCCGGCGGGAAGTAGCCAATCTGCCGCGCACGCGTGCTTGGATCGTCACCCGGATTTCGCACCAGCGGCTTCGGCAACAGCCCCAGCGCGATGTAGTTGTGCAAGGTTGCGCGGGAGATTCCCGACTGCTGCATGACTTCCAGACTGCTTAACATGGCTATTTGGACTGTACAACGACAATCCATTTATTTGTACAGTTCAATGATGATTCAATTTGGACTGTCCAGTCAAGTTTAATTTGATCCCTCCCATCTGAAGGCTTTAATATGTTGTTTATTCAACAACCAATCAAGCAAACTTCATGTGATCGGACTGCGCAAACAAGGAGCGCAAACACCACGATTGCACTGTCTAATTAGCTGTTCGTATTAATTACACAGTTCAAATGCTATGCGTATGGCTGTTCCCTGCAGGTCTACCCGCGTTGCGCCTGCACCATCTTCATGGCCGAGGCGATCAGCGTGGATACCTCGGTCATGTTGCTTGGAACGACCAGCGTCGTGGTGGCGCTGGCGGCCACGCGCGAATAGGCCTCTACCGCCTTCTCGGCAACTTTCAGTTGGACCGCCTCGGCGCCGCCGGGCTGGCGGATGGCCGCGGCAATGGCGGAAATGGCCTGCGCGGTGGCTTCGGCCACCGCCTTGATGGACTGGGCTTCGCCCTGCGCCTTGTTGATGACGGCCTGTTTTTCGCCCTCCGAGCGCTGAATAAAGGCTTCACGCTCACCGGTGGCGATATTGATCTGCTCCTGACGGCGCCCTTCGGACGCCGCGATCAAGGCGCGCTTTTCGCGCTCGGCCGTGATCTGCTGCTGCATGGCGTGCAGGATTTCCTTGGGCGGCGTCAAATCCTTGATTTCGTAGCGCAGCACCTTGACACCCCAGTTCAGCGCCGCCTCGTCGATCGCCTGAACCACCTGGGCGTTGATGATGTCGCGTTCCTCGAACGTCTTGTCCAGTTCCAGTTTGCCGATCACCGAGCGCAATGAGGTTTGCGCCAGCTGTGATATGGCCGTGATGTAGTTGCTCGAACCGTAGCTCGCGCGCATGGCGTCGGTGACCTGAAAGTACAGGATGCCGTCGACCTGCAATTGCGTGTTGTCGCGGGTAATGCAGACCTGGCTGGCGATGTCGAGCGGGATTTCCTTGAGCACATGCTTGTACGCGACTTTGTCGACGAAAGGCATCAAAAAGCTCAGACCCGGCGTCAGCGTGCCGTTGTATTTGCCGAGGCGCTCGACGACCCAGGCGTGCTGCTGCGGCACGACCTTGACCGACTGCGTGATGAAGACAGCGGCGATGACAAACAGGATGACAGCGATTTCCATTCAATTCTCCCTAGGCGCCCGCAGGCAGGTTTTCAAAATTTGCACACCATCAGCCGGCTACCGACGACTTCGACGATGCGATGCAGACCCGGCGCCGGCGTGACACCGGGGATCAGGGCGACGTCCCAATGCGCGCCGCGGTACTTGACTGAACTGGTTCCGTCGGGTTTCCATGACTCGACTAGGACGGTTTCGCCGACGTCGAGATTGACATCCCGGTTGGCGCTGGCCGGTGCCGCAGACGGTGTTCTTTGTTTGTAGCTGCGCCATGCAAGAACAGAGCCGCCGCCGACGACGGCCGCGACGACCAGTTGTATTGGCATCGACGCGCCCAGATGGGCGGCAATGGCGGCGCCGACCAGGCCCAGCGACAGCATCAGCAGATAAAAAGTGCCGCTCAGCAGTTCCAGCGCAATGACCGCCCCCGCCAGCACCCACCAGATGGTTGTTTGTGCCATATCAGCCTTATTTGTGTTGCTACCGCCACATTTTGCGGCAATTCCGTACCCGCGCAAGAGACCAGCCTTCAGAAGTCCTTACACTTCGCGCCTGTTTCGCATTTATATTTCTGGCATCGCCGGGCACCATCATGAAATTCCGCTTTCCGATAGTCATCATTGACGAAGATTTCCGCTCTGAAAACACCTCAGGGCTGGGAATCCGCGCGCTGGCCCAGGCCATTGAAACGGAAGGCTTTCAGGTGCTGGGGGTTACCAGCTACGGCGACCTGAGCCAGTTCGCGCAGCAGCAGAGCCGCGCCAGCGCCTTCATCCTGTCGATCGACGACGAGGAGTTCACGCCGGGGCCGGATCTGGACCCCGCGGTGCTGAACCTGCGCCACTTCATCGAGGAAGTGCGGCGCAAGAACCTCGACGTGCCGATCTACATCTATGGCGAGACCAAGACCTCGCGCCACCTGCCCAACGACATCCTGCGCGAGCTGCACGGCTTCATCCACATGTTCGAGGACACGCCCGAATTCGTGGCGCGCCACATCATCCGCGAAGCCAAGAGCTACCTGGAGGGGGTGCAGCCGCCATTCTTCAAGGCCTTGCTCGACTACGCGGAGAACGGATCCTATTCCTGGCACTGCCCGGGGCATTCAGGCGGCGTTGCCTTCCTGAAAAGCCCGGTGGGCCAGATGTACCACCAGTTCTATGGCGAGAACATGCTGCGCGCCGACGTCTGCAACGCGGTGGAAGAACTGGGTCAGCTGCTTGACCATGACGGCGCCATCGGCAAGAGCGAGCGCAACGCGGCGCGCATCTTCAATGCCGACCACTGCTTCTTCGTCACCAACGGCACCAGCACCAGCAACAAGATGGTCTGGCACCACACGGTCGCGCCGAATGATGTGGTGGTGGTGGACCGCAACTGCCACAAGTCGATCCTGCACGCCATCATCATGACCGGTGCCATTCCGGTGTTCCTGAAGCCGACCCGAAATCACTTCGGCATCATCGGACCGATCCCGAAGAGCGAGTTCGAACCGGCTGCGATCAAGGAAAAGATCAAGGCCAATCCGCTGATCCAGCAGCACCTCAAGGGTGTGGACGCCAGCAAGATCAAGCCGCGTGTGCTGACGCTGACGCAGTCCACCTACGACGGCGTGCTCTACAACACCGAGACCGTCAAAGGCCTGCTGGACGGCTACGTGGAGAACATTCACTTTGACGAGGCCTGGCTGCCGCACGCGGCCTTTCATCCGTTCTACGGCAGCTACCACGCCATGGGCAAGAACCGGGCGCGTCCCAAGCACGCGATGGTCTACGCCACGCAATCCCTGCACAAGCTGCTGGCCGGCATCAGCCAGGCCAGCCACGTGCTGGTGCAGGATTCACAGACGGTCAAGCTCGACAAGCACCTGTTCAACGAAGCGTATCTGATGCACACGAGCACCAGCCCGCAGTACAGCATCATCGCCAGCTGCGATGTGGCCGCCGCGATGATGGAGCCCCCGGGTGGCACGGCGCTGGTTGAAGAGAGCATTGCTGAAGCCCTCGATTTCCGCCGTGCCATGCGCAAGGTGGACGAGGAATATGGCGACGACTGGTGGTTCAAGGTCTGGGGACCGGACAAACTGGTGGACGAAGGCATCGGTCGCGCGGACAACTGGATCATCAAGGGCGAATCGCCGAAGGCCAAGGCCGGTGTGAACTGGCATGGCTTTGGCAAGATGGCCGCCGGCTTCAACATGCTCGACCCGATCAAGTCGACCGTCGTGACGCCGGGCATGGACTTGAACGGCAAGTTCGCCAAGACCGGGATTCCGGCCAGCATCGTGACCAAGTTCCTCGCCGAGCATGGCGTGGTGGTGGAGAAGACCGGTCTGTACAGCTTCTTCATCATGTTCACCATCGGCATCACCAAGGGTCGCTGGAACAGCATGCTGACCGCCCTGCAGCAGTTCAAGGACGACTACGCCAAGAACCAGCCTATGTGGCGCATCCTGCCCGAGTTCTGCCAGAAGTACCCGAAGTACGAGAACATGGGCTTGGCTGATTTGTGCCAGCACATCCATCAGTTGTACGCCAAGTACGACATCGCGCGTCTCACCACCGACATGTACCTGAGTGACCTGACGCCGGCGATGAAGCCCAGCGACGCCTACGCCCATATCGCGCTGCACAAAACCGAGCGCGTCGAGATCGATCATCTGGAAGGCCGGATCACGGTCGGCCTGGTCACGCCTTACCCGCCGGGTATTCCGCTGCTGATCCCGGGCGAAGTGTTCAACAGGAAGATCGTCGACTACCTGAAATTTTCACGCGAGTTCAATACCCAGTGCCCCGGTTTTGAAACCGATATTCATGGCCTGGTTGAAGTCGAAGAAGCGGATGGGCAGCGACGCTACTTCGCCGACTGCGTCATCGTATAAATGGGCCCCCACGCCCCTCGCTTCGCGTAGTACGCTGCACCTTGCAGGCCGCTGCTCGCGAGACGCGTCGCCTCTGTCGCCTGTCCAAAGCTGCTCAAGCAGCTTTGTAGCCACAGGCTCCAGCCCCAAAGGTGGCGCAACCCGCCTTGGGGCGGCCCGGCGGCGGGTTCATTTGTTATTCTCAGTCGCTTGGTGTTTCCACGACGGCCACGGCGGTCTGGCTGACACCGCAGTCGACGTAGGAAATCTGGCCGGTCATGCCAGAGGCCAGGTCGCTGAGCAGGAAGGCCGCGACATTGCCCACCTCTTCGATCGTCACGTTGCGCCGCAGCGGCGACGCGCTGGCCGAGATCGCCAGCAACCGGCCAAAATCCTTGATGCCGCTGGCCGCCAGGGTCTTGACGGCGCCGGCGCTCAGGCCGTTGACGCGCATGCCAAGCGGGCCGATCGCGTCGGCCAGGTAGCGCACCGATGATTCCAGTGAGGCCTTGGCCAGACCCATCGTGTTGTAGTTCGGAACCACGCGCACACCGCCAAGGTAGGTCAGCGTCAACAGGGACGACTTGTCATTCAGGTAGGGCAGCGCCGCCTTGGCCATGGCCGGGAAACTGTAGGCGCTGATGTCGTGGGCGATGCGGAAGTTCTCCCGGCTCAGGCCATCGAGAAAGTTCCCTGCGATCGCTTCACGCGGCGCATAGCCGATGCTGTGGACGAATCCGTCGAAACGCGGCCAGTGCACGGCAAGGTCGGCAAACAGCTTTTCAATCTGGGCGTCGTCACCGACGTCGCAGTCGAACACTAGGGAGGAGTTGAAATCGGCGGCAAATTCGGTGATGCGTTCCTTGAAGCGCTCGCCGACATAGCTAAAGGCCAGTTCGGCGCCTTGCGCGTGGCAGGCCTGCGCGATGCCATAGGCAATCGAGCGCTTTGACAAGACCCCGGTGATCAGTAATTTTTTCCCTGTCAGAAATCCCATGTTGTTATCTTCCATTTGCAAAAGGGTCAACGTCTTGGCGATGGCGCCATTTGAGCCGGAATTGTCGCATGCGTTGCCGATTTCAGCCGGCCACCAAATTGACTTCTATGCCAACAGGATTTCCCCGGGGGAACCGTGAATGGCTGTGCTAAGGTTGCGTCTTTGT
Organism: uncultured beta proteobacterium; assembly: GCA_903828665.1. Classification (GTDB taxonomy): domain Bacteria; phylum Pseudomonadota; class Gammaproteobacteria; order Burkholderiales; family Burkholderiaceae_C; genus Rhodoferax. Next base: position 18,585 of record CAIKMZ010000069.1, on the reverse strand, counting down.
TTTTGCGGTTGAAATTATGCGACGTTGCCTTGTGCTCTTCGGTTCGTTCATCTGTGCCCTGACCCTGCACGCGAGCCCGGTTGCTGTGCCGGGGTTTGCCCACGTCAAGACGGTGGGCAGCATCGATGAATACACGCTGCAGTCAAACGGACTGCAGGTTCTGTTGCTGCCCGAGCATTCCAGCCCGACACTGACCTTCATGGTCACCTACCGGGTCGGCTCCAAGAACGAGGTTACCGGCAGCACCGGTGCGACGCACCTGCTCGAACACCTGATGTTCAAGGGAACGACGAACCGCGACCGCAGCAAAGGCAACAACGTCGACCAGTTGCTGGAACGCACCGGCGCCCGCTACAACGCCACCACCTGGCTCGACCGCACCAACTATTACGAAAACCTGGGCAGCGAGCATCTGGCCACGGCGATCGACATGGAGGCCGATCGCATGCGCAATCTGCTGCTGCGCGAAGATGACCGGCGTCCCGAGATGACCGTGGTCCGCAATGAATTCGAGCGCGGGGAAAATTCGCCCTTCCAGGCGCTGTACAAGGAGATCTACCAGGCCGCGTTTGTTGCCCATCCCTACCACCACAGCACGATCGGGCACCGCAGCGACATCGAGAAAGTGTCGATCGAACGACTACGCGAGTTCTACGACACCTTCTACTGGCCAAACAATGCGACGGTCTCCATCATCGGCGACTTCGAACCGGCGCAGGCCCTGGCCTTGGTCAAGAAATCCTTTGGCGTGTATGCACGCTCACCCAACCCCATTCCCGTGGTGTACACAGAGGAGCCGGCGCAGACCGGCGCGCGCCGGGTGATCGTCAAGCGCTCGGGACAGCTCGGCGTGGTCGCCATTGCGCACAAGATTCCGGCCGCCACGCACGCCGATTACGCTGCCGTCAGCCTGCTCGGTGCCATCCTTTCGGACGGCAAGAACAGCCGCTTCTACCGCGCGTTGACCGACAAGAACCTTTCGACCGGTGTCGATGCGAACGCCGGATTCAACGCCGACCCGACGCTGCAGATCATTTTTGCGCCACTGGCCCCGGGTGCCACGCATGAAGAGGTGGAGAAGATCGCCGTGCAGGAAATTGAACGCTTGAAGAAGGACGGTGTATCGGAGAGTGAACTCAAGGCCGCCATTGCCAAGACGCTGGCCGATGCCGCCTTCAAGCGCGACGGATCCTTCGCGGTGGCTGGCAACCTGAATGAATGCATTGCCGCGGGCGACTGGAGCTTGTTCTACAAGCTCGACGAGGCGATCGCCAAGGTCACAACCGCCGATATCAAGCGCGTGGCCAATCTCTATTTGAATGAAGATCAGAGCACCACCGGCTGGTTTGTGCCGACAGGATCGGCAGGTGCTGCCGCCAGCGCGGGCGCCGGCGGCAAAGCTTCGCGTGCGAGTGGTCCGGCCTACTACCGCAGCCCGGGACTCGACGCCCTGGCGCCGGCGGACGCGGATGTTGCAGCAGGCGGTCCAGCGCTTGGCGCGGACCCGGGCAGCCGGATCGCACCGAAGGTCAAGCGCGCGCGGGTCGCCGGCATTGACGTCATTGCCTACCCGACGGGCGTCAAAGACGTGGTCACGCTGCGCGCGTCGCTGCCGGCCGGCAAGGCGCTGGCTGGCAACGGCAACCCGGCGATTCCGACGCTGACGGGCATGATGCTGGAGCAGGGCACGCGCAAGCAGGACAAATTCGCCATCGCCGAAAAGCTCGAAGCGGTCGGGGCCAATATCAGCTTCTCGGTCGGAACGGACTTTGTCGAGGTCAGCGCCAAGTCCCTGAAGAAGGATGCGCCGCTTGTCATCGGTCTGGTTGCCGAGCAGTTGCGCATGCCCGCCTTTTCAGCCGATGAATTCGCCAAGGCCAAGAAGCAGTTTGCCGGCAGCCTCAAGCGCCGCCTGGAGAACACGGATTTCCGGGCTGCCGATGCTTTCACGCGCGCCGTCTACCCGGTTTCGCATCCCAATCGCAACCCGGCGCCGGATGAACTGCTGGCGGCGGTGGAGGCGGCCAGGCTGGAGGATGTGATCGCCTTTCACCAGGCGGCGTACGGGCCTGCCCATATGACATTGGTCCTGGTCGGCGACCTGGACCTGCCCGCCATCGAGGCCGAACTCGCCAAGGCATTTTCCGGTTGGCAAGGTGGCGACATGGCGGTGCGTGTCGTCGATGCCCCGCCGGCCGCTGCGCCGCAGAGGCAGGACGTGGTCATGCCCGACAAAACGAGTGTCTCGGTCGTACTCGGGCAGTCCAGTGGTCTGCGCTACCGCGACCCGGATTACCAGGCCTTGCGCCTGGCAACTGCCATCCTGGGCAGCGGCTTTACCGGGCGCCTGATGGCCAATGTGCGGGACAAGGAGGGCCTGACATACGACGTCGGTGCGCGCTTGGGCAATGACATGGTCAATGCCGGCGACTGGAAGATCAATGCCAGTTTTGCGCCGGCCTTGCTGGAAAAAGGCATCACCTCGACCCGGCGTCAATTGACGCTCTGGTACGAGAACGGCGCCACGCCGGCCGAGATCGAATCCCGCAAGACCAACCTGATCGGTTCGTTCAAGGTGGAACTGGCAACGACAGACGGCATGGCGGGCGCTTTGCTCACGGCTGTCAACCGGGGTTACGACGTTGGTTGGCTCGATGAATTTCCGGTCAAGGTCCGGGCGCTGACAGTCGAACAGATCAACGGCGCGATCAAAAAATACCTCAAACCGGATGGCATGGTCCTGATCAAGGCGGGCACCTTGCCGGGCGCCGCGGCGAAGTAGTTGAGTCGAGCCCTTGTTCGCCGTTGCAAGAGCGCAATAAATCCTTGAAAATCATGGCACTAAGCTCGTTTTAGGATACAATCCAAGCTCACGACCAAACGGGCGGGTAACTACCGCCCGTTTTTTTTGGTCGATTGTTTTTGCGTTGCAACTAAAGACTCGTCACAAGTGGCACTGAAGGAAATTGTTGAACAAACCGTGGCCGGTCTCGGCTACGACCTGGTGGAGATCGAACGCTCCGCAGCGGGATTGCTGCGCGTCACGATCGACTTGCCTTGGACACGGCCGCCTGAAGGCGTGAATGCCGATGCCGTTCCGGAGCAGTTCGTCACCGTTGAAGATTGCGAGACGGTGACGCGCCAGCTGTTGTTTGCGCTGGAGGTGGATGGCATCGAATACAAGCGCCTGGAGGTGTCTTCGCCGGGTATCGATCGCCCATTGCGCAGCGAGAGTGATTTTGAGCGTTTTGTCGGTCAACAGATCGACATCACGCTGAAGGTGCCGGTCGGTGTCGACGTGGCGGCGGGGACCACGGTCAATGCCAACCGCAAGAAATTTCGGGGTGTGCTGGAGCGCACCACGGGCACGGATGGCATTTTGGGCTGGCAAATCGTCTGGAGCGACGCGCCCGCCGTCAAACCGGGTCAGAAGGTCAGCAAGAAGAGAGTGCCGGCACCCTTGCAGGCACTGGGTTTTGTTTTGGATGAGCTCAAGGAGGCGCGCCTGGCGCCTATCGTCAGCTTCAAGGGCCGGGGCGCCAAGGGCGGCACCGAGCCTGATTTGGATTGAATTGAAACAGGAGAGTCATGGCATGAATCGCGAAATGTTAATGCTGGTGGAAGCCATCTCACGTGAGAAGAACGTCGAGCGTGATGTGGTTTTCGGCGCTGTCGAAGCCGCGCTGGCACAGGCGACGAAAAAGCTCTATCCGGGTGATGTGGATATTCGCGTCGCGGTCGACCGTGACAGCGGCTCGTATGAGACCTTCCGGCGCTGGCATGTGGTGCCGGACGAGGCTGGCCTGCAATTGCCGGACCAGGAAATCCTGCTGTTTGAAGCCAAGGAGCAGATCCCGGATATCGAGGTCGACGAATACATCGAAGAAACTGTGGAGTCGGTGCCGATCGGCCGCATTGGCGCCATGGCCGCCAAGCAGGTCATTCTGCAGAAGATCCGCGACGCCGAGCGTGAGATGCTGCTCAACGATTTCATGTCGCGTGGCGACAAGATCTTTGTCGGCACGGTCAAGCGCATGGACAAGGGCGACATCATCGTCGAAAGCGGCCGTGTCGAAGGCCGGCTGCGCCGCAGCGAGATGATCCCGAAGGAGAACCTGCGCGTCGGCGACCGGGTTCGGGCCATGATCATGGAGGTGGACCTCACGCTGCGTGGTGCGCCCATCATCCTGTCGCGCTCGGCCCCCGAGTTCATGATCGAGCTGTTCCGCCAGGAAGTGCCCGAGATCGAGCAGGGCCTGCTGGAAATCAAATCCTGCGCCCGTGATGTCGGTTCGCGCGCCAAGATCGCCGTGCTGTCGCACGACAAGCGGGTCGACCCGATCGGAACCTGTGTCGGCGTGCGCGGCACCCGTGTCAACGGCGTTACCAATGAACTCGCTGGCGAGCGCGTCGATATCGTGCTCTGGAGCGAAGACCCGGCCCAGTTCGTGATCGGTGCGCTGGCGCCGGCCAACGTCTCGTCCATCGTGGTGGACGAAGAACGTCACGCCATGGACGTGGTGGTGGACGAGGAAAACCTGGCCATCGCCATCGGACGCGGCGGCCAGAATGTGCGCCTGGCCTCCGAGTTGACCGGCTGGAAGATCAACATCCTGGACGCCGCCGAGTCGGCACAGAAGCAAGCCAGCGAGACCGATTCGGGCCGCAAGCTGTTCATGGAAAAGCTCGACGTGGACGAGGAGATCGCCGATCTGCTGATCGCCGAAGGCTTTACCAGCCTCGAGCAGGTGGCCTATGTGCCGCTCGAGGAGATGCTCGAGATCGAGAGCTTCGATGAAGACACGGTCAATGAATTGCGCACGCGTGCCAAAGATGCGCTGCTGACCATGGAAATTGCGCGTGAAGAGAGCGTGCAGGAAGTCTCGCTGGAATTGCGCGACCTCGAAGGGCTGACGCCGGAGCTGATTGCGAAACTGGCTGACAAGGGCGTGCACAACCGTGACGACCTGGCCGATCTGGCTGTCGATGAACTCACCGACATCACCGGCCAGACCGAAGAAGAAGCCAAGACCTTGATCATGAAAGCGCGCGAACATTGGTTTGTCAATGAAGCCGCTTCCCAAGAATAAAGCCAATGTCATGAATACATGAATACGAAATTTCAGTGATGGCCGGCAATTGCCCACAAGGCTTGCCAAGCCGAACCAAAGGTTACACAACAAATGTCCAGTACGACCGTCGCAGAGTTTGCCAACGAACTCAAAAAATCAACCGAAACACTGCTTGAGCAGTTGAAGTCGGCGGGAGTGGCCAAGTCAGCCGCTTCCGACAAGCTGACAGAGGCTGACAAGCAGCGTCTGTTGGGTTTCTTGCAGGCCAGCCATGGCACTGCCAGTGCGGAACGTAAGAAGATTACGCTGGTCAAGAAGTCGACCAGTGAAATCAAGCAGGCGGATTCCACCGGCAAGGCACGCACCATTCAGGTTGAAGTGCGCAAGAAGCGAACGTTTGTGCGTCGCGAAGACGGGCTTGATATGCCCGCGGACATGCCGGCCGAAGTTGCGCCGGAGGTCACTGAGACCGCGCCGGTGATCAGCAATGCCGAATTGACCCGCCGTGAGGAAGAGGCGCGCCGGCAGGCCGAGTTGATCCGTCGGCAGGAAGAGGAACTGACGGAACGCAGGCGCCAGCGTGAGGAGCAGGAGCAGCGCTCGCGCGAAGCGGCCGAATTGGCGGCAACGAAGGCCGCGCAACAAGCTGCAGCTGATGCGGTGCTGGAGCAGAAGAAGCCCAAGACGCCTGAATCGCAGGCGCAGGATGCCATCGACAGCGCAGCGGCCAAGGTCCAGGAAGCGGCGGAGAAGGCAGAAGCGCTGGCCAAGGCGCAGACGCAAGAGCGCGACCTTGCAGCCGCAGATTCCAAGAAGCGAGCAGCAGAAGACGCCGCGCGCGCGGCCGATCTGGGCGAACGCCGCCGCACGGCCGAAGCCGAAGCGGCCGCTATTCGCCTGATGATGTCGGCGCCGGCGCGCAAACCCCCACCACCGCCACCGGTCAAGAAACCGGATGCAGCGGCCGGTCTCAAAGGCACTTTGCACAAGCCCGCAGCGGGCACAACGCCCGCCAAACCTGCGCGGCCGGCGGTGGCCGGTGCGCCGGGAACCGCGGCAGCGCCAGGCGCTGGTGGCAAGGAAGTCAAGTCAGCCAAGCTTTCCAGCAGTTGGGCTGGCGATCCAGCCAAGAAGAAAGCCATTCCGACCCGTGGCGCGACCACCGCGCCCGGCGGACGCGGCAACAACTGGCGTGCCGGTCCGCGTGGCAAGCGCGGCAGCAACGACCGCGACCACCGCGACGACGATCGCGTGCAAACGCCGGCCGAGGTGCGCGTCATTGAGGTTCATGTGCCTGAAACCATCACCGTGGCCGAACTGGCACACAAGATGGCGGTCAAGGCGTCCGAAGTCATCAAGCATTTGATGAAGCTTGGCCAGATGGTGACGATCAACCAGCCGCTGGACCAGGACACCGCGATGATCGTGGTCGAAGAAATGGGTCACAAAGCCATTGTTGCGGCGCTCGACGATCCGGAAGCGTTCACCGATGACGAAGTGTCCAAGCAGCAATCCGAATCCTTGCCGCGGGCACCGGTTGTGACCGTGATGGGTCACGTCGACCACGGCAAGACGTCTCTGCTCGATTACATTCGCCGCGCCAAAGTGGCATCCGGCGAAGCCGGGGGCATCACGCAGCACATTGGCGCCTACCATGTGGAGACGCCGCGTGGCGTGATTTCCTTCCTCGACACCCCGGGCCACGAAGCCTTTACGGCGATGCGTGCCCGCGGCGCGCAGGCCACCGACATCGTGATTCTGGTTGTCGCTGCCGATGACGGCGTGATGCCGCAGACCAAGGAAGCCATCAAGCACGCCCGTGCCGCTGGTGTTCCGATCGTGGTGGCGATTAACAAGATCGACAAGCCCGATGCCAATCCGGAGCGCGTCAAGAACGAACTGGTTGTTGAAGAAGTCGTGCCGGAAGAGTTTGGCGGTGACTCGCCCTTTGTGCCGGTTTCGGCCAAGACCGGCGAAGGCATCGACGCGCTGCTGGAGCAGGTTTTGCTGCAGGCTGAAGTGCTGGAACTGCGCGCACCGGTGGATGCCATGGCCAAGGGTCTGGTGATCGAAGCCCAATTGGACAAGGGACGCGGCCCGGTGGCCACGGTCCTGGTGCAGTCGGGCACGCTCAAGACCGGGGACATTGTCCTGGCCGGCTCAACCTATGGCCGCGTGCGCGCCATGCTCGACGAGAACGGCAAGAGCATCAAGACGGCCGGCCCGTCGATTCCGGTCGAGATCCAGGGTCTCACGGAAGTGCCGCAGGCCGGCGACGAATTCATGGTCATGGCGGACGAACGGCGTGCCCGTGAAATTGCCACCTACCGAGCCGGCAAGTTCCGCCACACCAAGTTGGCCAAGCAGCAGGCAGCCAAACTCGAGAACATGTTCACGGACATGGCAGCGGGCGAAGTCAAGATGGTGCCCATCATCGTCAAGGCCGACGTGCAGGGCTCGCAGGAAGCGCTGGCCCAGTCGCTGCTCAAGCTCTCAACCGACGAGGTCAAGGTCCAGCTGGTCTACGCCGCAGTGGGCGCGATCAGCGAATCCGATGTGAATCTGGCGATCGCCTCCAAGGCCGTCATCATCGGCTTCAACACGCGTGCCGATGCCGGCGCGCGCAAGCTGGCCGAGAACAACGGCGTGGACATCCGCTACTACGACATCATCTACGACGCGGTCGACGAGCTCAAGCTCGCGATGTCGGGCATGCTGACGCCGGACAAGAAGGAAGAAGTCATCGGCACCGCCGAGATTCGCCAGGTCTTCAAGGTATCGAAGATCGGCTCGATCGCCGGTTGCATGGTCACCGCGGGCGTCGTCAGGCGCGCAGCGCGCCTGCGTCTGTTGCGCGACAACGTGGTCATCTTCACCGGTGAACTGGAGTCGCTCAAGCGCTTCAAGGACGACGCCAAGGAAGTCAAGGAAGGTTTCGAATGTGGTCTGAACATCAAGAACTACAACGACATCTCCGAAGGCGACGTGCTGGAGTTCTTCGAAATCCGCGAAGTGGCCAGAACGCTTTGAACCGCCTTTTGACGACATCACCATAAATCGTGCGCAAGAAATCAAGTACGCCCAACCGGGCCTTCAAGGTGGCCGACCAGATCCAGCGCGATCTGACCGAGCTGATCGCGCGCGAGCTCAAGGATCCGCGCGTCGGCATGGTCACGATTCAGGCGGTCGAGGTCACGCCGGACTATGCGCACGCCAAGGTGTTCTTCAGCTTGCTGACGGGCGACCCGAAGGAGTGCACGGAAGGTTTGAACCAGGCGGCCGGCTTCTTGCGCGCCGGCCTCTTCAAGCGGCTGCATATCCATACCGTGCCGACACTGCATTTTGTCTTTGACCGCACGACCGAGAATGCCGCCGACATGAATGCGCTGATTGCGCGCGCGGTGGCGTCCCGCGCCAAAGAGGATTGACCGCATGAACGCGCCACGTGCACGGGTTGCCAGGCGCCCCGTGCATGGGGTGCTGCTGCTGGACAAGGCGCTGGGCTGGTCCAGCAATGACGCCTTGCAGAAGGTGAAATGGCTGCTGCGTGCCGAGAAGGCGGGGCATACGGGTACGCTGGACCCGTTGGCCACAGGGGTTCTGCCCTTGTGTTTTGGCGCGGCGACGAAGTTCAGCCAGCTCCAGCTCGATGCGGACAAGACCTATGAGGCGACGGCGCAGCTGGGCGTCAAGACCAGCACCGGCGATGCCGAGGGAGAGGTGATTGAGGAGCGCGCAGTGGACGTGCGCGAGGAAGATCTTCGCCGCGCGTGCGCCCGGTTTTCCGGGCCGATCCGGCAGACACCGCCGATGCACAGCGCCCTGAAAAAGGACGGCAAGGCCTTGTATGAGTACGCGCGGGCCGGGATTGAAGTTGAACGGGAATCGCGTGCGGTCACGATTCATGACCTGAAGCTGGCGTTCGACGATTCGGACGGTGCCCAGCGCGCGATCCGGATGAGCGTCCGTTGCAGCAAGGGGACTTACATCCGCACGCTGGGCGAGGACATTGGCGAGGCCTTGAGATGCGGTGCGCACCTGACAGCCTTGCGCCGGGTCGAGACCGGCGGCTTCCTGGCTGCGCAATGCGTGACGCTGGCGGCGCTGGAAGCCATGACGGAAGAAGAGAGATTGAAGTGCCTGCTGCCGGTGGATTCGCTGCTCGACGAGCAACCGGTGGTGACACTCGACGAGGAGAATGCCGGACGCTTTCTGAGCGGCTTGCGGCGACGCGGCGAGTGGGCAGACCAGGAATTGGTCGCAGTGTATGCACAAAGCCCGCCTGCCTTGCTGGGCACGGCCCATGTCAGGGCGGGTGAATTGATACCGGGGCGCTTGCTCAGTCCGATCGAGATTGAGCAGATGACCAGAGTTAGTTAGTCGGGATTTAAGAGAAAGTAAACCATGAGTCATAAACAAATTCGCAACATTGCCATCATTGCCCACGTTGACCACGGCAAGACAACGATGGTCGACCAATTGCTGCGCCAGTCCGGCACCTTTGCCCAGCATGAGAAGGTGGTCGATACCGTGATGGACAACAACGCCATCGAAAAGGAGCGCGGCATCACGATTCTGGCCAAGAACTGCGCCGTGACCTGGAAAGACACGCACATCAACATCGTCGACACCCCGGGCCACGCTGACTTCGGCGGCGAAGTGGAACGTGCCCTGAGCATGGTCGATGGCGTTGTGCTGCTGATCGACGCGCAGGAAGGCCCGATGCCGCAAACGCGTTTCGTCACCAAGAAGGCACTGGCCCTGGGCCTCAAGCCGATTCTGGTTGTGAACAAGGTCGACAAACCGGGTTCGCGCCCAGAGTGGGTTGTGAACGCCGCTTTCGACCTGTTCGACAAGCTCGGCGCCACCGATGAACAACTGGATTTCCCTGTCGTCTACGCCTCGGGTATCAACGGCTGGTCGTCGATGGAAGAAGGCGAGCAGGGTGAACAGTGGGGACCCGACATGTCGGCCCTGTTCAACACCATCCTCGACCACGTGCCGCACCAGCAGGGCGACCCTGCGGCGCCGCTGCAACTGCAGATTTCTGCACTGGACTTCTCGACCTTCGTCGGGCGTATCGGTGTGGGCCGCATCAGCCAGGGAACCATCCGACCCATGATGGACGTGGTGGTCATGGAAGGTCCGGACGGCAAGGCCGTCAAAGGACGCGTCAACCAGGTGTTGACATTCCAGGGCTTGGAGCGAGTCCAGGCGACGGACGCCGGGCCAGGTGAAATCGTGCTGATCAACGGCCTGACCGACATCGGCATTGGCGTCACCATCACCGATCCCGTCACTCCGATGCCGCTGCCCATGCTCAAAGTCGACGAACCGACCCTGACCATGAACTTCTGCGTCAACACCAGTCCGCTGGCCGGGCGTGAAGGCAAGTACGTCACCAGCCGGCAGATCTGGGACCGCCTGCAGAAAGAGCTGCAACACAACGTGGCGCTGCGCGTCAAGGAAACCGGCGAAGAAGGCATCTTTGAAGTCATGGGTCGCGGCGAACTGCACTTGACCATCCTGCTGGAAAACATGCGCCGCGAAGGCTACGAACTGGCGGTGTCCAAGCCGCGCGTCGTTTACAAAATCGTCAATGGCGAAAAGTACGAGCCGATCGAAATGGTGACGGTCGACATCGAGGAGCAGCACCAGGGCGGCGTGATGCAGGCCCTGGGCGAGCGTCGCGGCGACCTGTTCAACATGGAGTCGGACGGACGCGGGCGCGTGCGCCTGGAGTACCGCATTCCGGCACGTGGCCTGATCGGTTTTACCAACGAATTCCTCAACCTGACACGCGGCACTGGCCTGATCTCCAACATCTTTGACAGCTATGAGCCGTACAAGGGCGAGATCGGCGGGCGCAAGAACGGCGTGCTGATTTCCATGGATGCGGGTGAAATTTTCACCTACGCGCTGGGCAAGCTCGATGACCGGGGTCGCATGTTTGTCAAGGCCAACGACCCGGTGTACGAAGGCATGATCGTCGGCATCCACAGCCGCGAAAATGATCTGGTGGTCAACGCCACACGCACCAAGCAGTTGACCAACTTCCGCGTCAGCGGCAAGGAAGACGCGATCAAGATCACACCGCCGATCGATTGCACGCTGGAATACGGCGTTGAATTCATCGAGGACGATGAGCTGGTTGAAATCACGCCCAAATCGATTCGACTGCGCAAGCGCCACCTGACCGAGAGCGAGCGCAAGCGCGCTGCCCGCGGACCCGTGTAATCGCCGGATTGAAGCTGACTCACAACAGGGCGGTTCTCCTGATGGTGGCGGTGACCCTGATGTGGTCCATCGCCGGGGTCGTGACGCGCCATCTGGAGCACGCGCGCAGCTTTGAGGTGACCTTCTGGCGCAGCTTCTTCACCGTGCTGGTGCTATTGGTGCTGATGCCGGTTTTCCAGGGGCGCGACGTGTTCCGGCGCATGCGCAGCGTGGGCTTGGCGCAATGGTTGTCCGGCTTGTGCTGGTGCGGCATGTTTACGTTCTTCATGCTCGCCTTGACGCTGACCAGCACGGCCACCGTGCTCGTCACCATGTCGATCGGCCCCTTGCTGACCGCTCTGGGCGCACGCATTTTCATCGGCCACCGCATCCCGCTGCGGACCTGGTTTGCGATTGTCGTGGCAGGCGCGGGCATTGCGTGGATGTATGGCAGCCAGATGGCACAAGGTACGAGTTTCATCGGCACCCTGGTGGCATTGGGTGTGCCGTTTTCCGGCGCCGCCAACTGGACGCTGACGCAGCACGCCCATGCCCAGGGACATGACGTCGATCTGATACCAGCCGTGCTGATTGGCGCCGTCATGTCCTGCATGATCACCTTGCCGCTGGCATTCCCGTTTCAGGCCTCGCGGCACGATCTGATCCTGCTGGCGGGCCTGGGCCTGGTGCAACTGGCGATTCCGTCGGCGCTGGCCGTGCTGTGCGCGCGCGTGCTCAAGGCGCCTGAAGTCTCCTTGCTCGGTTTGCTGGAAGTGATTTTCGGTATCCTGCTGGCGTGGCTCGGCGCCAACGAAGTGCCGGGCTTGCAGGTTCTGACAGGTGGGGCGCTGGTGATCGGCGCCTTGGTGACCAACGAATTGATAGGCTGGAGAAACAGAGAATGACGACACAAGCCGCGCTGCCGACGCAGGCCGCACCCGATGTCCTGACGGAAATCCGTGGCCAGACTGGCTTCATCACGCTGAACCGGCCGCAGGCGCTCAACGCCCTGTCACTTGCCATGATCCGCAGCCTCACGGCGTGTTTGCTGGACTGGCGTGACAACCCGCAGGTCAAGGCGGTGGCGATTCGCGGCAGCAACAAGAGCGGGCCGTTTGGCGCCTTTTGCGCTGGCGGCGACATCCGCTTCTTTTATCAGGCGGCGCTCGCGGGCAACGCTGAATTAGAAGATTTCTTCACCGAAGAGTACACGCTCAATCACCTGGTTCACACCTACCCCAAGCGAGTCATCGCCTTCATGGACGGCATCGTCATGGGCGGTGGCATGGGCATTGCCCAGGGCGCCAGAACCCGGATCGTCACACAGCGCACGAAGATGGCGATGCCGGAGACCAACATCGGGCTATTCCCCGACGTCGGCGGCGGCTATTTCCTGAGCCGCTGCCCGGGCTATGCTGGTGAATGGCTTGCCCTGACCGGTGAAGTGATCAGCGCCGGACCGGCCATCGCATTGGGCCTGGCCGATGTCTGCTTTGATCCGAACCAGCTCGTTTCAGCCTGGGAGGCGTTGGCCGAGTTGGATCTGGCGACACCGCTTGCGCTGGACGCCTGGCTTGCCCGCTATACCGTCGCGACTGACGTGCTGCCGACCGGTTTGACCGAACAGATTGAACGCTATTTTTCGCTCGAATCGGTGGCTGCCATCCTGGCAGCGCTGGAGGTCGCCGACAACACGTGGGCACAGCAGACGGCCGCCGCCTTGCGCAAGCGTTCGCCCTTGATGCTGCACGTGGTGCTGGCGCAGATCCGTCGAGGTCGGACATTGGCGCTGGCCGATGATCTGCGCATGGAACGCGACATGGTTCGTCACTGTTTCAACACCCGGCATCTGGGGCGGTCGGGCGCCAGCAGCGAAACGGTTGAAGGCATCCGCGCCCTGGCGGTCGACAAGGACCAGACTCCGAAGTGGCAACCTGCCGTAGTGGAAGATGTGACAACCGACATGGTGGTGCCGTTCTTCGACAGCCCCTGGCCGGCTCATGCGCACCCCTTGCGCAATTTAACCTGACTTATTCCTTTTCCAAAATATTCCTGTCTAGGCGCGTCGCCGCAGACAGTGCCTTGGCACGGCAAGGCGAAGCAACAACGACAGGGATGATTTGGGAATGGAGTTACCGGTTGCGGCCCTTCATGGCGCGCTCCACTTCACGCTTGCCTTCGCGATCCTTGATTGTGTCGCGCTTGTCGTGCTCGGCCTTGCCCTTGGCCAGCGCGATTTCGCATTTGATCTTGCCGGCCTTCCAGTGCAGATTGAGCGGCACCAGCGTGTAGCCCTTCTGCTCGACCTTGCCGATCAGGCGCTTGATCTCTTCCTTGTGCATCAGGAGCTTCCTGGTGCGCGACTTGTCGGGGCTGATATGGGTCGAAGCCGTTCCCAGCGGGTTGATCTGCAAGCCGATGAGAAACAGTTCGCCATTGCGAATCACGACGTAGCCATCGGTCAACTGCACCTTGCCTTCGCGCAGCGATTTGACCTCCCAGCCTTCGAGCACCAGACCGGCTTCAAAGCGCTCTTCAAAGAAATAGTTGTAGGCGGCCTTCTTGTTGTCGGCGATGCGGGCAGCGGTTTCGGGTTTTTTGGCCATGGAGTCAATGTGGGGGTGTAAGTCATGCGTACAAGGCTTGTCTACAATCCCGCGCAGACCTGCATTCTATGAAAACCGTAACGAAGTCCGTCCTGATCTGGTACAGCCCGCAAGAAATGTATGCGCTTGTCACCGATGTCGACCGCTATGCCCAGTTCCTGCCGTGGTGTGACCGGGCGCGCGTGGTCAGCGGAGACGAGAGCGGGATGCTGGCCGAGATCGGTATTTCGTTCAGCGGCATTCGCCAGACTTTCACGACCCGCAATGAGCATGTTCCGGGTCGCCGGGTCAGCATGAAGCTGGTTGATGGCCCTTTCTCCCGACTCGATGGCGAGTGGAGCTTCCTGCCCCTTGGCGACGATGCGGAGCGCGCCTGCCGGGTTGAACTGACCCTTCATTACGGTTTTGACAATGGCACCCTGAGCAAACTGGTCGGGCCTGTTTTTGACAAGATTGCCAGCAGCATGGTCGATGCCTTCGTCAAGCGCGCGGGACAGGTCTATGGCGGCTGAGACACCGATCCGGGTGAGCGTGGTTTACGCGCCGGCGGCGCGCAACGTGCAGGAAGTGGCGCTCGAACTGGCGCGTTCCTGCACCGTATTGCAGGCCCTGCAAGCCAGCGGCCTGCTGCAACTCTTCCCTGGCATTGATCTGAACACAGTGGTGGTGGGTGTCTGGGGGCGCAAAGCCGGTCTGGATCAGCCGCTGCGTGCGCAGGATCGGGTCGAGATCTATCGGCCGCTCACCGTGGATCCGAAGGTAGCGCGTCGCGAGCGTTTCGTCCGGCAGGGCGCACGAACTGCAGGCCTGTTCATCAAGAAGCGTGCCGGTGCCAAAGCCGGCTATTGAACCCGCGCCTGACTCCGTCGGCTAGTTGCAGTCGGACTGGATGATGGCGTCGATCCGCTTCAACTCGGCGTTGCGAATGGCGTCGTCAACGATTTCACGCTCGCCTTTTTCATTGATCCTCGCCAGTCGCTGACCCGACGCATAAGTGGCCCGGGCCTGTTTGGCGCGGGCGCAATTCTCGATCCTGGCTTTGACAAACTGCTCCTGTTCAGCCTTGCGCTTGGCAAGGTCAGCCTCATCCGCCTTGCGTTTCTTCTCCAGCAGATCCTTGTCGATACCGCTCAGGCGCGGTGCGCTGGCCTCGGTTTGCGGAACGGGTGCCGAGGCCTTGCCCAGCGGGCGCTTCAGAATATCTTTCTCCAGCACCTCAGGCGGCGGCGCGCGATCGCTGAACACCTTGCGACCGTCCTTGTCGAGCCACTGCCATTGGGCTGCCGCGCTCATCGATACCAAGCAAGCCGCGACAAGCAGGAAACGTTGAATTTGGTTCATGCGCGAGTTTAGCCTGCCCTTTCTTCGATGATCAAGCAGGCGTCCTGTTTGGCCTGCCCGGATGTCGGTTTTTGGCGATCCCGGATGCAGACCGGTACTCCGGCGTGGGTACAATTGACAATTTGGAGCCCAAGAATATGCGCCTTATTGGCAAAGCGCTCACCTTCGACGATGTCTTGTTGGTGCCGGCGTACTCCCAGGTCCTGCCCAAGGACACTTCACTCGCAACCCGTTTCTCCCGCAATATCGCATTGAACCTGCCGCTGGTCTCGGCCGCCATGGACACCGTGACCGAAGCGCGACTGGCCATTGCCATTGCACAGGAGGGCGGCATCGGCATCGTTCACAAGAATCTGTCGCCGCAGGAGCAGGCAGCCCAGGTCGCCAAGGTCAAACGCTACGAATCCGGTGTGTTGCGTGACCCGGTTGTGATCTCGCCGCAGCATACCGTTCGCCAGGTCATCAATCTGTCGGAGCAGCTTGGGGTATCCGGTTTCCCGGTTCTCGACGGCGGCAAGGTCGTGGGTATCGTTACCGGACGCGATCTGCGCTTTGAGACGCGCTATGACCTGCCCGTCAGCCACATCATGACGCAGCGCGACAAGCTGGTCACGGTGCCGGATGGCACGACGCTGGCGCAGGCCAAGGTACTGCTCAACCAGTACAAGATCGAGCGCCTGCTGGTGGTCAATGATGCCTTTGAACTCAAGGGCCTGATCACTGTCAAGGACATCACCAAGCAGACCAGCTTCCCCAATGCGGCGCGCGACGCCCAGGGCAAGTTGCGCGTCGGCGCGGCAGTCGGTGTCGGCGAGGGGACAGAAGAGCGGGTCGAGGCGCTGGTGCGCGCGGGTGTCGATGCCATCGTCGTCGATACCGCCCACGGTCACAGCCACGGCGTGATCGAACGCGTGCGCTGGGTCAAGCGCAACTACCCGCAGGTCGATGTCATCGGCGGCAACATCGCCACCGGCGCAGCCGCTCTTGCGCTGGCGGAGGCCGGCGCCGATGCTGTCAAGGTCGGCATCGGGCCCGGCTCCATTTGCACCACGCGCATCGTGGCCGGCGTTGGTGTGCCGCAGATCATGGCCATCGACAACGTGGCCACAGCGCTGCGGGGAAGCGGCATTCCGCTTATTGCGGACGGCGGCATACGTTACAGCGGTGACATTGCCAAGGCCTTGGCGGCCGGTGCCAATACCGTGATGATGGGCAGCATGTTTGCCGGCACCGAGGAGGCGCCGGGCGAAGTGATCCTGTTTCAGGGCCGCAGCTACAAGAGCTATCGTGGCATGGGCAGCATTGGCGCCATGCAGCAGGGTAGCGCAGACCGCTATTTCCAGGAATCCACCACCGGCAACCCGAACGCCGACAAACTCGTTCCCGAAGGTATCGAGGGGCGGGTGCCGTACAAGGGTTCGATGGTGGCCATCGTCTACCAGATGGCCGGCGGCGTGCGCGCCAGCATGGGCTACTGCGGCTGCCCGACGATCGAGGACCTGCAGAGCCGGGCCGAGTTCGTTGAAATCACCACGGCGGGCATCCGCGAAAGCCATGTGCACGACGTGCAGATCACCAAGGAAGCGCCGAACTATCGGGCTGAATAATGGAACACCCCCAGGCTCCGCGCACTGCGTGTCGCTCCGCCACCCCCCTTGCAGGGGGCAACACTTGTGGCACGGCTCAGCCGCTTCCACGGTGTTCCTGATTCAAGGCAAACGCATCATCCGCTCCACCTATGCAGCACCAAAAAATACTCATTCTTGATTTCGGTTCCCAGGTTACCCAGCTGATTGCGCGGCGCATCCGCGAGGCGCATGTGTTTTGCGAGGTTCACCCTTGTGATGTGAGCGAGGATTGGTTGCGGGCCTACGCGCGTGACGGCAAGCTCAAGGGCATTATTCTGTCCGGCAGCCACGCCAGTACCTATCAAGAGCATGACTTGCGTGCCCCGAAGCTGGTGTACGAACTCGGCATTCCGGTGCTGGGCATCTGTTACGGCATGTTCACGATGGCGGTACAGCTCGGCGGAGTGGTCGCGCCGAGCAAACTGCGCGAATTCGGTCACGCCGATGTGCGTGCCCATGGCCATACCCGGCTGCTTGACGGCATTCAGGACTACGCAACGCCGATGGGCCACGGCATGCTCGAAGTCTGGATGAGCCACGGTGACAAGGTCACCGAGCTGCCGCACGGCTTCCAATTGATGGCCAGCACCGACAGTTGCCCGATTGCGGGCATGGCCGATGAAGAACGGCGCTTTTATGGCGTTCAGTTTCATCCGGAAGTCACGCACACCAAGCGCGGAGCGGCGATTCTGGAGCGCTTCGTACTCGACATCTGCGGCGCCCGTCCGGACTGGATCATGGGTGACTACATCAGTGAAGCAGTCGAGAGAATCCGTGCCCAGGTCGGACAGGAAGAAGTCATCCTCGGGCTCTCGGGCGGCGTCGACTCATCGGTCGCCGCGGCGCTTATACACCGCGCCATCGGCGAGCAATTGACCTGCGTGTTCGTCGACCACGGCCTGTTGCGACTGGACGAAGGTGACATGGTGATGGACATGTTTGTCGGCAAGCTACACGCCAAAGTCATCCGCGTGGACGCTGCCGACCAGTTCCTGGGACATCTGGCCGGCGTCAGCGATCCGGAGCTCAAGCGCAAGATCATTGGCCGGGAGTTTGTGGAAGTGTTCAAGTGCGAGGCGGGCAAGCTCAAGAACGATCAGTCGCGCCATGTCGCCTGGCTGGCACAGGGCACGATCTACCCGGATGTCATCGAGTCGGGCGGCGCCGGGAGCAAGAAGGCCGTTGTCATCAAGAGTCACCACAATGTCGGTGGTCTGCCCGAAAAACTCGGTCTGAAGTTGCTCGAACCACTGCGCGAGCTGTTCAAGGACGAGGTGCGGGAACTCGGTGTCGCGCTCGGTTTGCCGCACGCCATGGTGTACCGCCATCCGTTTCCAGGGCCTGGGCTGGGTGTCCGGATTCTGGGCGAGGTGAAGAAGGAATACGCCGATCTGCTGCGCCGCGCGGATGCCATCTTCATCGAGGAACTGCGCAATTTCATCGATGAGGACACGGGCAAGAGCTGGTATGACCTGACCAGTCAGGCCTTCACGGTATTCCTGCCGGTCAAGAGTGTCGGCGTGATGGGTGATGGGCGCACCTATGACTATGTGGTGGCACTGCGTGCGGTGCAAACCAGCGATTTCATGACCGCCGACTGGGCCGAACTCCCCTATGCGCTGCTGAAGAAGGTTTCGAGCCGCATCATCAATGAAGTGCGCGGCATCAACCGAGTCACTTATGATGTCAGCAGCAAGCCGCCCGCGACCATCGAGTGGGAGT